>NZ_RJPH01000005.1:0-126634 GCF_003944205.1 Streptococcus oralis subsp. dentisani | reverse complement strand
GAGTTACTGTATAAATATCTTGGTTCTAGATTAATAGATAGTGAGTACGCTATTTTAAAAGAAATCAATACCAAATCATTTGATGAGCTGTCTGATGAATTAAACTCCCTGATAGGATTAGAAAATGTAAAGAAAGAAATAGAAGACCTAGTAATCTTTAACAAAGTTCAGAAAAACCGAGAAAAGATTGGGTTAAAAAAAACTAATAGAACGATGCATATGGCTTTCCTAGGGAATCCGGGTACAGGTAAAACAACAGTTGCTAGAATTGTTGGTAATATGTATCGTTCTCTAGGAATACTAAGCAAAGGTCATTTTATTGAAGCAACTAGAACTGACTTAATAGCAGAATATCAAGGGCAAACTGCTTTAAAAGTTAAAAGACTGATCCAAAAAGCTAAGGGGGGCGTTTTATTTATTGATGAAGCATATAGTATTACTGAAAACGATAAAAGTGATAGTTATGGTCGAGAGTGTTTAACTGAGTTAACTAAAGCATTAGAAGACTATCGAGATGATTTAGTTGTTATTGTAGCAGGATATGATAATTTAATGAAAAAGTTTTTTGAATCTAATCCTGGGTTAAAATCAAGATTTAATTATTTTATTACGTTTGAAGATTATACTGTGGACCAAATGTTTGATATTTTTCTTTCATATTGCAAAAATGAAGAGTACATTTTGCATGATTCTGCAAAAGAAAAATTAAAAAAATATTTAGAATTACATAGTAGCAATCCTGAAAATAAAAATGCGAATGGTCGATTTGTAAGAAATGTATTTGATAAAATAATTATGAATCAAGCAAAACGTTTAAGTAACCTTTCTTTTGCTACAAAAGAGAATTATTTAATAATTCTTGAAGACGACATATTTTAATTGAATCAGAAAGCAACACATGAACGGTATTATCAACTTAAAAAAAGAAGCGGGGATGACCTCGCATGATGCGGTTTTTAAGCTGCGTAAGATTTTGGGAACCAAGAAAATTGGTCATGGTGGGACCTTGGATCCAGATGTGGTGGGTGTTTTGCCCATTGCGGTTGGCAAGGCGACCCGCATGGTCGAATTTATGCAGGACGAGGGCAAGGTCTATGAGGGGGAAATCACTCTTGGTTATTCAACGACGACCGAGGATGCAAGTGGAGAAGTGGTCACAGAGACACCTGTTTTGTCGCCCTTGGATGAAACCATTGTCGATGAAGCGATTGCGAGTCTGACTGGGCCTATTACTCAGATTCCACCTATGTACTCGGCTGTCAAGGTCAATGGTCGCAAGCTCTATGAGTATGCGCGTGCTGGTCAGGAAGTGGAGCGTCCAGAACGTCAGGTGACCATTTATCAATTTGAACGAACAAGTCCGATTTCTTATGAGGGCGAACTTGCAAGTTTCACTTTTCGTGTAAAATGCAGTAAGGGAACTTATATTCGCACCTTGTCAGTTGATTTGGGAGAGAAGCTGGGTTATGCGGCCCATATGTCCCATTTGACTCGGACGAGTGCAGCAGGTTTACAACTGGAGGATGCTCTTACCTTGGACGAAATTGCTGAAAAAGTGGAGGCTGATCAACTGGACTTTCTCCATCCTCTCGAAATTGGAATAGGGGATCTTGTCAAAGTTTTCCTAACTCCAGAAGAGGCTACAGAAGTGCGCTTTGGTCGTTTTATCGAGCTAGACCAAACGGACCAAGAATTGGCTGCCTTTGAGGGAGATACATTGCTAGCCATTCTAGAAAAAAGGGACAATTTTTACAAACCAAGGAAGGTTTTTAGCTAGTTTAACTAGAGTGTGGGGATGGAATCGTTTCCCCCTAGACTATCCAAATCAGACTATAAATTTTGAAAAAAATATGATAGAATAGACGACGGATAAAAAACGGAGGATAGCATGCAAAATAGACCAATCATTATCGGAGTGACAGGTGGTTCTGGTGGTGGTAAGACCAGTGTTTCAAGAGCCATTTTATCGCATTTTCCTGATGAAAAGATTTCCATGATTGAGCATGATTCATACTACAAGGATCAGTCTCACTTGACTTTTGAAGAGCGTGTCAAAACCAACTACGACCATCCATTTGCCTTTGATACAGACTTGATGATCGAGCAGATTAAGGAATTGTTGGCAGGGCGCCCAGTGGACATTCCGACTTATGACTATACAGCCCATACACGGAGTAGCAAGACCTATCGTCAGGAGCCTCAGGATGTCTTTATCGTTGAGGGGATTCTGGTCTTGGAGGACAAGCGCCTGCGCGATTTGATGGACATCAAGATTTTTGTGGATACGGATGATGATGTGCGTATTATTCGTCGGATCAAGCGTGATATGGAAGAGCGTGGACGTAGCCTTGACAGTGTCATTGAGCAGTACTTAGGTGTAGTTAAACCTATGTACCACCAGTTTATCGAGCCGACCAAGCGCTATGCGGATATCGTCATTCCTGAGGGAGTCAGCAATACAGTTGCTATCGACCTTTTGACCACTAAGATTGCAAAGATTTTGGAAGAAGCGCGAAACAGTAAATAATCAGATGAGGAGGCCTAGCCTCCTTTTTCTATTTTTCCTTTAGTTTCAGTAGGAAAAAGGTGATTTTTAAGCATGTTTTTGGTATAATAATACCCATGGAAAAGCAAGAAAATGAATAGTAGGTGGAGATGGAAAAGTATTTATCGGTAACAACGTTGACCAAGTATCTGAAAATGAAATTCGATAAAGACCCATACTTGGAACGAGTCTATTTAACTGGTCAAGTTTCCAACTTTCGTAAACGACCTACTCACCAATATTTCTCCCTAAAGGATGACCATGCAGTTATTCAAGCGACCATCTGGTCTGGGATTTATCAAAAATTAGGTTTCGACTTGGAAGAGGGAATGAAAATCAATGTGATTGGGCGTGTACAGGTTTATGAACCGAGTGGGAGCTACTCTATCATCATTGAGAAGGCTGAGCCTGATGGGGTTGGGGCGCTTGCAATTCAGTTTGAACAACTCAAGAAAAAATTGACGGAAGAAGGTCTGTTTCAAGAACGTTTCAAGCAACCTCTTCCCCAATTTTCTAAGAGAATTGGTGTGGTGACCAGTCGCAGTGGAGCCGTTATTCGAGATATTATCACGACCGTGAGCAGACGGTTTCCTGGTATCGATATCCTTCTTTATCCGACTAAGGTACAAGGTGATGAAGCTGCGGAGGAAATTGCTCGAAATATTGCGCGTGCTAATCAACGGGACGATTTGGATTTGCTCATTATTGGTCGAGGTGGTGGTTCGATCGAGGATCTCTGGGCCTTTAACGAAGAAATTGTGGTACGGGCTATTTTTGAATCTCGTTTGCCAATCATTTCTAGTGTGGGACATGAAACGGATGTGACCTTGGCAGATTTTGTAGCGGATCGTCGGGCGGCGACACCAACAGCTGCAGCTGAACTGGCAACACCTGTAACCAAGTTGGATCTATTAGCTCATTTGCAAAATCAGGAAAAACGGATGGCAACAGCAGTTCAGAATGTCCTGTCAAGAAAAAAAGAAGCTCTGAAAAAATGCAGTCAGTCAGTCATCTTTAGACAGCCAGAGCGCTTGTATGATGGCTATTTGCAACGGTTAGACCAACTGCAACTGCGATTAAAACAAAGTTTGCGAACACGAATTTCTGATAACAACCAATTAGTCCAAGCAAGGACGCATCAACTAGTCCAATTATCGCCTGTTACCAAAATCCAGCGTTATCAAGACCGTCTAGGTCAGTTGGACAAGCTCCTACGTAGCCAAATGGCGCTAGTTTATGATGCCAAGGTTGCTGAGGTGAAGCGACTTTCAGAAGCTTTGTTGATGTTGGATACCAGTCGAATCGTGGCGCGTGGTTATGCTATTGTCAAAAAAGAAGATTCTGTTGTGGATTCAGTTGAGAGTTTGAAGAAAAAAGACCAAGTGACGCTTTTGATGCGAGATGGTCAAGTAGAATTAGAGGTTAAAGATGTCAAAACCAAAGAAATTTGAGGAAAATCTAGCAGAACTGGAGACCATTGTCCAAAGTTTAGAAAATGGTGAAATTGCTTTGGAAGATGCGATTGCTGCCTTTCAAAAGGGCATGGTCTTGTCAAAAGAGCTCCAATCGACGCTAGACAAGGCTGAAAAGACCTTGGTCAAGGTCATGCAAGAAGACGGAACAGAAAGTGATTTTGAATGAAGAAGCAAGAAAAATTAGCTCTTGTGGAGTCGGCTTTGGAAGATTTTTATGGAGACCAGCAGTTTGCTTCTAGTTTACAAGAGTCCGTTCTCTATTCCATTCATGCTGGTGGCAAGCGTATTCGCCCTTTTCTCTTGCTAGAAGTTCTGGAAGCCTTGCAAGTCGCAATCCAACCAGCTCACGCGCAGGTGGCTGCGGCTTTGGAGATGATTCATACAGGGAGCTTGATTCACGATGATCTTCCTGCCATGGATGATGATGATTACCGTCGGGGACGCTTGACCAATCACAAGAAATTTGGTGAAGCAATGGCGATTTTAGCAGGAGATGCCTTGTTCCTAGATCCCTATGCTTTGATAGCGCAGGCAGATTTGCCCAGTCAGATCAAGGTGGACTTGATTGCCAACTTATCCCTTGCTTCAGGAAGTCTGGGAATGGTTGCAGGGCAGGTTTTGGACATGGAAGGCGAACATCAGCACTTGTCTTTGGAAGAACTTCAGACCATTCATGCCAATAAAACAGGTAAGTTACTAGCTTATCCTTTCCAAGCAGCTGCTATCATAGCTGAATTAGCTCCTGAAACCCAAGCAAAACTGAAAACGGTTGGTGAATTGATCGGGCTTGCTTTTCAGGTCAGAGATGATGTGCTGGATGTGACAGCTAGTTTTGAGGAAATCGGCAAGACACCACAAAAGGACTTGCAGGCAGAAAAGTCAACCTATCCAGCCTTGTTGAGCTTGGAAGAGGCCAAGGCCTTTTGTAACCAAACTCTTGATCAAGCCGAGGATAAATTAGAAGAAATCGCCCAGCAAGTCAGCTTTGAAACAGAGCCGATTGTGAAAATAGTAGAAAGTTTGAGAATCAATGGCTAAGGAAAGAGTGGATGTACTAGCTTATAAACAGGGCTTGTTTGAAACGCGAGAACAGGCTAAACGCGGTGTCATGGCAGGTCTAGTCGTAGCAGTCCTTAATGGGGAGCGTTTTGACAAGCCTGGAGAGAAAATCCCAGATGACACTGAGTTAAAACTCAAGGGTGAAAAACTCAAGTATGTCAGTCGAGGTGGTCTAAAACTGGAAAAGGCTTTGCAGGTCTTTGATTTATCAGTGGATGGCGCAACCACGATTGATATTGGGGCCTCCACTGGAGGATTTACCGACGTCATGCTTCAGAATGGTGCTAAGCTTGTCTTTGCAGTCGATGTTGGTACCAATCAGTTGGCTTGGAAATTGCGTCAAGATCCACGGGTTGTCAGTATGGAGCAGTTTAATTTCCGCTATGCTGAAAAGACTGACTTTGAGCAGGAACCAAGTTTTGCCAGTATTGATGTGAGTTTCATTTCCCTTAGTCTGATCTTACCAGCCTTGCATCGTGTGTTGGCCGAACAAGGTCAGGTGGTAGCACTTGTCAAACCTCAGTTTGAAGCTGGTCGTGAGCAAATCGGGAAAAATGGAATCATTCGCGATGCCAAGGTCCATCAACATGTCCTTGAATCAGTCACTGCCATGGCAGTTGATCAAGGTTTTTCAGTGCTTGGATTAGACTATTCACCAATCCAAGGTGGACATGGAAACATTGAATTTCTAGCATATTTGAAAAAGGAAGAGGGAGCAAGCAATCAAGTTGCCCCAGAAATAGAAAAAGTTGTAGAGAGAGCACATAGAGAATTTAAAGATGAATAAAAAAGAAAGACTTGAAAAAATTAGAAGATTTGTAACAGATTATCAAATAGGGACTCAGGAAGAAATCGTTGAGCATTTAAAAGAAGCAGGTATCTCTGCCACTCAAGCGACGGTGTCACGAGATATTAAGGAACTGGGTATCGTAAAAATTCCCTTGAAGAACAATAAATACATCTATGAATTGCCAAAAACAATTGTAAGAAGTTTGCAGTTGGCTGAGAATAACATAATAGGTTCTGAGCGCATGGGAAATATGATCAATCTGGATGTCATTCCTGGGAATACTGCCTTTGTCAAGAGTCAGCTGATGAATACTTTCTCAGAGAGAATTTTCAACTGTCTGGCAGACGACAACTCAATTTTGATTATCTTGAGAAATGAAGAAGATGCCAAGGAAATATTTGAACAAGTAAAAAATTGGTAGGTTTATATGTTACTTGAAATTTCGATAAAAAACTTTGCCATTATAGAGGCGATTTCACTCAATTTTGAAAAAGGCATGACAGTCTTAACTGGTGAAACAGGTGCTGGGAAATCGATCATCATCGATGCCATGAACATGGTGTTAGGAGCTAGAGCGACTACAGATGTTATTCGTCATGGTGCTCCCAAGGCTGAAATTGAAGGGCTTTTCTCTGTTGAGAATAGCCGTTCTTTACAAGAGCTCTTTGAAGAGCAAGGGTTGGAGTTGGGGGATGAGATTATCATCCGTCGTGAAATTCTTCAAAATGGGCGAAGTGTAAGTCGCGTGAATGGGCAGATGGTCAATCTTTCTGTCTTGCGCGCAATCGGCCAACATCTTGTCGATATTCATGGTCAACATGACCAAGAAGAGTTAATGCGTCCGCAACTTCATATCCAGATGCTGGATGAATTTGGTGAAGCAGCATTTTTGGAACTTAAACAAGCCTATCAGACAAGCTTTGACACCTATCGCAAAATGCGCAAGCAGGTTCTTGAAGTCAAGAAAAACCAGCAGGAACACAAGTCTCGCATTGAGATGTTGGAATTTCAAATGGCAGAGATTGAAGCAGCAAACTTGCAGGCTGGTGAAGACTTGGCTCTCAACCAAGAACGAGATAAACTCCTCAATCACAAGAATATAGCAGACACCTTGACAAATGCCTACACCATGTTGGACAATGAGGAGTTTTCTAGCCTAGCAAATGTCCGTTCCGCCATGAATGACATGGAAAGTGTTGAAGAATACGACCCTGAATACCGTGAAATTTCAAGTTCTCTATCAGAAACCTACTATGTTTTAGAAGATATTAGCAAGCGTTTGGAAGATATTATTGAGGACTTGGATTTTGATGGTAATCGCCTCATGCAGGTTGAAAATCGCTTAGACCTTATAAATACTATTACCCGTAAATACGGTGGGACTGTGGACGATGTTTTGCTTTATTTTGCCAAGATTACGGATGAATACAATCTCTTGACTGGTAACAACCTTTCTTCCGAAGACATGGAAGCAGAGCTCAAGAAATTGGAAGTCGATCTTGTCGATTTGGCAGGACAGCTTGCATCTGCTCGTCATGATTTGGCCCAGCAACTTGAAGCTGAGATTAAGCAAGAATTGCAAGACCTCTATATGGAGAAGGCACAATTTCAGGTTCGCTTTAGCAAGGGCAAATTTAGTCGTGAGGGGAATGAAACAGTTGAGTTTTACATTTCCACCAACCCTGGTGAAGACTTTAAACCCTTGGTTAAGGTTGCATCTGGTGGGGAATTATCCCGTCTCATGTTAGCTATCAAGTCAGCCTTTTCTCGCAAAGAAGGCAAGACCAGTATTGTCTTTGATGAGGTGGATACGGGAGTTTCAGGTCGTGTGGCCCAAGCCATCGCTCAGAAGATTCATAAGATTGGCCAGCATGGTCAGGTTCTTGCTATTTCTCACCTTCCACAAGTGATTGCCATCGCGGATTATCAATTCTTTATTGAGAAGATTAGTGACGAACATTCAACTGTTTCGACAGTTCGTCTCTTGACTTTAGAAGAACGAGTAGAGGAAGTTGCTAAGATGTTGGCAGGAGAGAATGTAACCGAAGCAGCCCTTACCCAAGCGAGAGAATTATTGCAAACGAGGGAGAAATAAATGACAGACTATTATGTAATTGGAGATGTCCATGGAAAAGCAGGTATGCTGGAAGACCTTCTCAAAACATGGGATGATCACACCCAGTTGCTTTTTCTAGGGGATTTGATTGACCGAGGTGAAGATAGTCGCCGTGTTTTAGAAATGGTCAAGAACTTGGTGGATAATAAAGGGGCTATCTGTCTATCAGGAAATCACGAGTATATGTTTTTGACTTGGTTGGACAATCCAGAAGAAAGCTATGACCATTATCGTCGCAATGGTGGAGATACAACTATTAACTCTATCCTAGGTCGTCCCTTGGATGCACCAGTTGATGCAGTTGAAGACGCTAAACGCGTCGAAACGGAAGCAGCAGATTTAGTCGAATTTATTCGTCAGATGCCTTTTGTCGTTGAGACAGACAAGTATATCTTTGTGCATGCTGGTATTGATTTGACCTTGGATGATTGGCATGAAACGACTGATTACAAGAAAGTCTGGCTCAGAAAACCATTCCACGAAGCGGCCAATCATACTGGGAAAACCATTGTCTTTGGGCATACACCAGTCTATGGTCTACTAGATCAGAAACCAGGTACTGCTGACCTTTGGGTGACAGAAGATGGCAAAGTTGGGATGGATGGAGGAGCCGTATATGGAGGTGTACTTCATGGTATTGTCTTTACTGACCAAGGCATGACCGAGCACTATTTTATTGAAAATGACGGCTTTATCGCCGAAGATTAGTACTCCTTACAGGGTATGGTCTTGTCAAAATGTTAAAAACAATTTATAATAAATAGATACCCTGAAAGGAAGAGAATCATGAATTTAGAAGAATTGAAAAAACGACAGGAGAAGATCCGCAACTTCTCTATTATCGCTCATATTGACCACGGAAAGTCAACGCTGGCAGACCGCATTTTGGAAAAGACGGAGACCGTTTCTAGTCGTGAAATGCAAGCCCAGCTTCTGGATAGTATGGATCTTGAGCGTGAACGTGGGATTACCATTAAACTTAATGCCATTGAGCTTAATTACACTGCAAAAGATGGCGAGACCTATATTTTCCACTTGATTGACACGCCAGGGCACGTGGACTTTACCTATGAAGTGTCGCGTTCACTAGCAGCCTGTGAAGGGGCGATTTTGGTGGTTGATGCGGCCCAAGGGATTGAGGCGCAAACTCTTGCCAACGTTTATCTAGCCTTGGATAATGATTTGGAAATTCTACCAGTCATTAACAAGATTGACCTACCAGCAGCTGATCCTGAGCGTGTGCGTACAGAGATTGAGGATGTCATTGGACTAGATGCCAGCGAAGCGGTCTTGGCTTCAGCCAAAGCTGGTATTGGTATTGAAGAAATTCTTGAGCAAATCGTAGAGAAAGTTCCCGCACCAACAGGAGATGTAACGGCACCACTCAAGGCCTTGATTTTCGACTCAGTTTATGATGCCTATCGTGGGGTTATCCTCCAAGTGCGTGTCATGGACGGAGTGGTCAAACCTGGCGATAAGATTCAGCTTATGAGCAATGGAAAGACCTTTGATGTGACTGAGGTTGGTATTTTCACGCCAAAAGCAGTTGGGCGCGATTTTCTAGCGACTGGTGACGTTGGTTATATTGCGGCTTCCATCAAGACGGTTCAAGACACTCGTGTTGGTGATACAGTGACCCTAGCAAGCAATCCTGCAGCAGAACCACTAGACGGCTACAAGCAAATGAACCCTATGGTCTTTGCAGGTCTTTACCCAATCGAGTCAAACAAGTACAATGACCTTCGTGAAGCCCTTGAAAAATTGCAGCTCAACGATGCCAGCTTGCAGTTTGAACCTGAAACATCTCAGGCACTCGGTTTTGGTTTCCGTTGTGGATTCCTTGGACTTCTCCATATGGATGTTATCCAAGAGCGTTTAGAGCGCGAGTTCAACATTGATCTCATTATGACAGCTCCATCTGTTATCTATAAGGTTAACCAAACTGATGGTGAGTCTATGGATGTGTCTAACCCATCTGAGTTCCCAGACCCAACTAAGATCGCGACCATTGAAGAACCTTATGTTAAGGCGCAAATCATGGTACCACAGGAATTTGTTGGGGCAGTAATGGAATTGGCTCAGCGCAAACGTGGGGACTTTGTAACCATGGACTATATTGATGATAATCGTGTCAATGTTATCTATCAAATTCCACTTGCTGAAATTGTCTTTGACTTCTTTGATAAGCTTAAGTCTTCAACGCGTGGTTATGCAAGTTTTGACTACGAATTGTCAGAGTACCGCCCATCTAAGCTGGTCAAAATGGATATCCTTCTCAATGGTGATAAGGTGGATGCCCTCAGCTTTATCGTTCACAAGGACTTTGCCTACGAACGTGGGAAACTCATCGTGGATAAGCTCAAGAAAATCATCCCTCGTCAACAGTTTGAGGTGCCGATTCAAGCAGCTATTGGGCACAAGATCGTGGCTCGTACGGATATCAAGGCCCTTCGTAAGAACGTACTTGCTAAGTGTTACGGTGGTGACGTTTCTCGTAAACGCAAGCTCCTTGAAAAACAAAAAGCTGGTAAGAAACGCATGAAAGCTATCGGATCAGTAGAAGTCCCACAAGAAGCCTTCCTTAGCGTCTTGAGCATGGATGAAGAATAGAAATAAAAAATAAAACTCTTGAAGATTTTTCAAGAGTTTTTTGTGTTTTTGATGAACCAAGTTATCACATACGAAAGTTGGATAAATACAAAAATCAATTTATCATGTCTTCTTTTTATTTTTTTTACGAATAGATAGATGAGTAGAAAAAGAAATGGAGTTGTATATGAAGATCACAAACTATGAGATTTATAAATTGAGAAAAGCTGGGCTGACCAATCAACAAATTTTAACTGTTCTTGAATACGACGAGACTGTAGATCAGGAGCTCTTGCTAGGTGATATTGCAGAAATTTCAGGTTGTCGTAATCCTGCTGTCTTTATGGAACGCTATTTCCAGATAGATGATGCACAGTTGGAGAAGGAGTTTCAGAAATTTCCATCCTTCTCGATTCTTGATGACTGTTATCCTTGGGATCTGAGTGAGATTTATGATGCTCCAGCGCTCTTGTTTTATAAAGGAAATCTAGACCTGTTGAAATTTCCAAAGGTTGCTGTTGTAGGGAGTCGTTCATGTTCTAGTCAGGGAGCAAAATCGGTTCAGAAAGTCATTCAAGGTTTGGAAAACGAGTTAATCGTGGTCAGTGGTTTGGCCAAAGGGATTGATACGGCTGCCCATATGGCTGCACTCCAGAATGGAGGAAGAACAATTGCTGTCATTGGAACAGGATTGGATGTTTTTTATCCCCGCGCCAATAAACGTTTGCAGGAACACATTGGCAATCACCATTTGGTACTTAGCGAGTACGGACCTGGTGAAGAACCCTTGAAATTTCACTTTCCAGCTCGTAATCGCATCATTGCTGGACTATGCCGTGGCGTTATTGTAGCAGAGGCAAGGATGCGTTCAGGGAGTCTCATTACCTGTGAGCGAGCTATGGAGGAAGGTCGTGATGTCTTTGCCATTCCAGGAAACATTTTAGATGGCCATTCAGATGGCTGTCACCATCTGATCCAAGAGGGAGCAAAGCTGATTAGCAGTGGTCAAGATGTGTTGGCTGAGTTTGAATTTTAAGGAGAAATTTGTTCACTCAGATAAACTTTTCTTCTATATATAGGAGCTAAGTCTTGACAGTTATGGCAAAATGGTTTACACTTTATAAAGTTTATTACTTTGAAAAGGTGTGATAGTGTGGCTACGGCAACAAAGAAGAAAAAATCAACAGTTAAAAAAAATCTAGTCATCGTGGAGTCGCCTGCTAAGGCGAAAACGATTGAGAAATATCTAGGCAGAAACTACAAGGTTCTAGCCAGTGTCGGGCATATCCGTGATTTGAAAAAATCCAGTATGTCAGTCGACATTGAAAATAACTATGAACCACAGTATATCAATATCCGTGGAAAAGGTCCTCTCATCAATGACTTGAAAAAAGAAGCCAAAAAGACCAATAAAGTCTTTCTGGCGAGTGACCCGGACCGTGAGGGAGAAGCGATTTCCTGGCATTTGGCTCACATTCTCAACTTGGACGAGAATGATGCCAACCGTGTGGTCTTTAATGAAATTACCAAAGACGCAGTAAAAAATGCCTTTAAAGAACCTCGCAAGATTGACATGGACTTGGTCGACGCCCAACAAGCTCGTCGAGTCTTAGACCGCTTGGTAGGGTATTCGATTTCGCCAATTTTGTGGAAAAAGGTCAAGAAGGGCTTATCAGCAGGACGCGTGCAGTCTGTTGCCCTTAAGCTCATTATTGACCGTGAAAATGAAATCAATGCCTTTCAACCAGAAGAATACTGGACAATTGATGGTGTCTTTAAGAAGGGTACCAAGCAATTTCAGGCTTCTTTCTATGGTATGAATGGCAAAAAGATGAAATTGACCACCAACGAAGAAGTCAAAGAAGTCTTGTCCCACCTAACGAGCAAAGATTTTACAGTAGATCAGGTAGATAAGAAAGAGCGCAAACGCAATGCGCCCCTACCTTATACGACTTCAACCATGCAGATGGATGCGGCTAACAAAATCAATTTCCGTACTCGAAAGACCATGATGGTGGCTCAACAGCTCTATGAAGGGATCAATATCGGATCGGGTGTGCAAGGTTTGATTACCTATATGCGTACAGACTCGACTCGTATCAGTCCAGTAGCTCAGAATGAAGCTGCAAGCTACATTAACGACCGTTTTGGTAGCAAGTATTCCAAGCATGGTAGCAAGGTCAAGAACGCCTCAGGCGCTCAAGATGCCCACGAAGCTATTCGTCCATCTAGTGTCTTTAATACACCAGAAAGCATCGCTAAGTACTTGGATAAAGACCAGCTCAAGCTCTATACCCTTATCTGGAACCGTTTTGTGGCCAGCCAGATGACGGGAGCTATCTTTGATACCATGGCTGTTAAATTGTCTCAAAATGGGGTCCAATTTGCTGCCAATGGTAGTCAGGTTAAGTTTGATGGTTATCTTGCTATTTATAATGATTCTGACAAGAACAAGATGTTACCAGACATGGCTGTTGGAGATGTGGTCAAGCAAGTCAATAGCAAGCCAGAACAACATTTCACCCAACCACCTGCTCGCTATTCAGAAGCAACGCTTATCAAGACCTTGGAGGAAAATGGGGTTGGACGTCCATCAACCTACGCTCCGACCATTGAAACCATCCAGAAACGATACTACGTTCGTCTGGTAGCCAAACGCTTTGAACCGACAGAGTTGGGAGAAATTGTTAATAAACTCATTGTTGAATATTTCCCAGATATCGTAAACGTGACCTTCACAGCTGAGATGGAAGGAAAACTGGATGATGTCGAAGTTGGAAAAGAGCAGTGGCAACGTGTTATTGACACCTTTTACAAACCATTCTCTAAAGAAGTAGCCAAGGCTGAAGCAGAAATGGAAAAAATTCAGATCAAGGATGAACCAGCTGGATTTGACTGTGAAGTCTGTGGTAGTCCGATGGTGATTAAGCTCGGTCGTTTTGGTAAATTCTATGCTTGTAGCAATTTCCCAGACTGCCGTCATACACAAGCGATTGTCAAAGAGATTGGTGTCGAGTGTCCAAGCTGTCATCAAGGACAAATCATCGAACGCAAAACCAAGCGCAATCGTATCTTTTATGGTTGCAATCGCTATCCAGAATGTGAATTTACTTCCTGGGACAAACCGATTGGCCGTGACTGTCCAAAATGCGGACACTTCCTTGTGGAGAAAAAAGTCCGTGGTGGTGGCAAGCAAGTTGTATGTAGTAATGGCGACTACGAAGAGGAAAAGATCAAATAAAATGCAGAGTCCTGAAAATGAATTTCAGGCTCTTTTTACTTGAAGCTTGACAAATTTCCTCACTGTATGCGAAACTAGAGGAAGAGTAATTTATCTAGGAGAAGTTATGCGCATTATTTATTTCTGTATTGGTTTTATTTCTTTGGCTCTAGCTCTTGTAGGTGTTGTCCTGCCGCTCTTACCAACAACTCCCTTTCTTTTGCTGTCTATCGCTTGCTTTTCAAAATCTTCTAAGCGTTTTGAAGACTGGCTTTATCACACCAAGCTCTATCAGACTTATGTAGCTGATTTTCGGGAAACCAAGTCTATAGCGCGTGAACGCAAGAAAAAAATCATCGTATCTATCTATATCTTGATGGGAATTTCTATTTATTTTGCCCCTCTTTTACCAGTCAAAATCGGTCTGGGAGCCTTGACTATCTTTATCACCTACTATCTCTTTAAAGTCATTCCTGACAAAGAATAGTTAAAATAGTAGTTATTTGCCTTGATAAAAATGAAAGCATATTTAAAATAATATGATATAATAAATTTAAAGAAAACATCAAGGAGAATCAAATGATTTACGAATTTTGTGCTGAAAATGTGACCCTGCTTGAAAAAGCGATGCAGGCTGGAGCTCGTCGAATCGAACTTTGTGACAATCTAGCAGTTGGTGGGACAACACCAAGCTATGGAGTGACTAAGGCAGCTGTTGAACTGGCAGCTAACTATGATAGCACCATTATGACCATGATTCGTCCCCGTGGTGGCGACTTTGTCTATACTGATCTTGAAATAGCGATTATGCTAGAAGACATTCGTTTGACTGCGCAGGCTGGAAGTCAAGGAGTAGTTTTTGGGGTATTAACTGCTGATAAGAAGTTGGATAAGACTAATCTTGAGAAGCTGATTGCCGCATCTAAAGGAATGGAAATTGTCTTCCACATGGCCTTTGATGAATTAAGCGATGAAGACCAGTTGGAAGCCATTGACTGGCTCAGCCAAGCTGGTGTCACTCGTATCTTGACTCGTGCTGGGGTGTCTGGTGACTCGCTAGAGAAACGTTTCGCTCATTATCACAGAATTTTGGAACATGCTAAAGGTAAAATTGAAATTCTACCAGGTGGGGGGATTGACTTGGACAACCGTCAAACCTTTATCGAACAGTTGGGAGTGACACAACTGCATGGAACTAAGGTTGTCTTTTAAAAAATAGAAAGGAACTGCTAGCTTTTGGTAGCAGTTTTCACTTATGTTTGAAATTTTTAAATCCTATCAGTTTAATAAAGAAAAAGCCCATGCCTATGGTTTTGTAGAAAATGAGGAAGTCTGGACTTACAGTTGCCAGATTTTTCAGGGTGACTTTTTCATGACAGTCTCTATCACTACTGATGATGTGAGTTTTCAGGTCTTTGATCAGGAAACGGGTGACCTCTATCCTCAAGTACATATGGAAAGTATGAGGGGAAGTTTTGTCGGAAGTGTTCGTAAGGCTTGTTTGGAGATTCTCTACCAGATTCGGAAGGCTTGCTTTGATGTACAGGATTTTATCTGTCCTCAGACTAAGCGTATCATGGCTCAAGTTCAAGAAAAGTATGGCAATCAGTTGGAGTATCTGTGGGAAAAGTCGCCTGATACAGCTGTATTGCGCCATGAAGGCAATCAAAAGTGGTATGCTGTTTTAATGAGAATTCCTTGGGATAGGCTAGATAAGGGGAGAGAAGGGCTAGTGGAAGCAGTCAACCTCAAACATGACCAAGTAGCTGCCTTGCTTTCGCAAAAGGGAATTTACCCAGCCTTTCATATGAACAAACGCTACTGGATTAGTCTTGCTCTTGATGGTACTTTATCTGATGAAGAAGTTCTAGATTTGCTGGAAACTAGTTGGAATTTGACTTTGAAAAAGTAAGGAAATTCCTTTGTATTTTCAAATACTTTTAATTAACAAAATATTCTTTACTGAAGAAATTTTCAGAAAATAATGGATTTTTTCTTGACAAGTGTTTTTGGCTATGCTAAAATACTAAACAAGATATCAAACGAAGGAGAAAGTCAAACATGAAAACAGCTAAGTTTAATCAATTTGCTTTGTTGTTGAGGTACTCGGGCTAGTGCAGAAGCATTAGTCCTGTTTGGCTTACCAAGCGGGAGTAAATCAACATCTCGCTTGGGTTCCCGAGCGAGATGTTTTTTTAAAACCACATTTGGAAAAGGGGAAATCTTATGCGAACAGTTGAATTTTTTGATACAAGCCTTCGTGATGGGGAACAAACACCTGGTGTTAACTTCTCAATAAAGGAAAAAGTTTCCATTGCAAGACAGTTGGAGAAATGGGGTATTTCTGTAATTGAGGCTGGTTTTCCGGCTGCTAGTCCAGATTCATTTATAGCCGTTCAAGAAATTGCTAAAGTCATGAAAAAAACAGCAGTGACAGGATTAGCTCGTTCTGTAAAATCTGATATTGATGCTTGTTATGAGGCGCTTAAGGATGCCAAGTATCCACAGATTCATGTCTTTATCGCTACCAGTCCGATTCACCGCAAGTATAAGCTCAATAAGAGCAAGGAAGAGATTTTAGAAGCTATTAAGGAGCATGTTTCTTATGCCCGTTCTAAGTTTGAAGTGGTCGAATTTTCTCCAGAGGATGCGACCAGAACAGAGCTGGATTTCCTCTTGCAAGTCGTTCAAACAGCGGTCGATGCAGGGGCGTCTTATATCAATATCCCTGACACAGTTGGCTTTACGACTCCAGAAGAGTTTGCACGTATCTTTGATCACTTGACTGAAAATATTAAATCAAATCATAAAGTTGTCTTTGGTGTTCACTGTCACGATGATCTCGGTATGGCAACTGCAAATACTTTGACAGCAATTAAACACGGTGCTGGACGTGTCCAGGGAACTATTAATGGTATCGGTGAACGCGCAGGTAATGTTGCTCTTGAAGAAGTAGCTGTTGCTTTGAAGATTCGTGAGGATTTCTTCCAAGCAACTAGTGATATTGTTTTGGATGAAACAATGAATACGTCTGAAATGGTTTCTCGCTTCTCTGGTATTCCAGTTCCTAAAAACAAGGCTGTCGTTGGTGGCAATGCCTTCTCTCATGAATCGGGTATTCACCAAGATGGAGTCCTTAAAAATCCTCTCACTTATGAGATCATCACACCTGAATTGGTCGGTGTTAAGAGTAATAGCCTTCCACTTGGTAAATTGTCTGGTCGCCATGCCTTTGTTGAGAAACTAAGAGAATTGGCTCTAGACTTTACAGAAGAGGATATCAAACCACTCTTCGCTAAGTTCAAGGCACTGGCTGACAAGAAACAAGAAATCACAGATGCAGATATTCGAGCTCTGGTAGCTGGAACCATGGTTGAAAATCCAGAAGGCTTCCACTTTGATGATTTACAACTTCAAACCCATGCAGATAATGACATTGAAGCGCTTGTTAGCCTAGCCAACATGGATGGTGAAAAAGTCGAATTTAATGCGACAGGGCAAGGTTCCGTTGAAGCGATCTTTAACGCTATCGATAAGTTCTTTAACCAATCTGTCCGCTTGGTGTCCTATACCATTGATGCTGTGACAGATGGAATTGATGCTCAAGCTCGTGTCTTGGTTACTGTTGAAAACAGAGATACAGAAACCATCTTTAACGCAGCAGGTCTTGATTTCGATGTATTGAAGGCTTCGGCTATTGCCTATATCAATGCCAATACCTTTGTTCAAAAAGAGAATGCAGGTGAGATGGGGCATAGCGTTTCCTACCGAGACATGCCTAGTGTGTAAAGGAGAAGGCTATGACAAAGAAAATAGTAGCTCTAGCAGGGGATGGGATCGGTCCAGAAATTATGGAAGCTGGTTTAACGGTTCTGAAAGCTCTAGCTTCAAAAACAGGTTTTGACTATGAGATTGATAGACGACCTTTTGGAGGTGCAGGTATTGATGCTGCAGGCCATCCCTTACCTGATAAAACCCTCAAGGCATGTAGAGAAGCAGATGCTATTCTCCTTGCAGCTATCGGTAGTCCCCAGTATGATGGGGCAGCGATTCGGCCTGAACAAGGCTTGCTAGCTCTTCGGAAGGAACTCAATCTCTATGCCAATATTCGGCCTGTAAAAATCTTTGATAGTCTCAAGCATTTATCACCACTTAAACCGGAACGAATTGCTGGTGTAGACTTTGTCGTGGTGCGTGAGTTGACAGGTGGTATCTACTTTGGGGATCATATCCTTGAAGAGCGAAAAGCGCGTGATATCAACGACTACAGCTATGAGGAAGTAGAGCGGATCATTCGCAAGGCATTTGAAATTGCAAGAAGTCGCAGAAAAATCGTTACTAGTATCGATAAGCAAAATGTTCTAGCAACATCAAAACTCTGGCGCAGAGTAGCTGAGGAAGTCGCGCAGGATTTCCCAGATGTGACCTTGGAACACCAGTTGGTGGACTCAGCTGCTATGCTTATGATTACCAATCCTGCTAAGTTTGATGTCATCGTAACGGAGAATCTTTTCGGAGATATCTTATCTGATGAATCAAGCGTTCTATCAGGCACACTTGGCGTCATGCCATCAGCCAGTCATTCTGAAAAGGGGCCAAGTCTTTATGAGCCCATTCACGGTTCGGCACCTGATATTGCAGGTCAAGGGATTGCCAATCCTATCTCTATGATTTTGTCAGTTGCCATGATGTTGAGAGATAGCTTTGGATGTTATGAGGATGCAGAGCGTATCGAGCGTGCTGTTGAAGCTAGTTTAGTGGCTGGCATTTTAACAAGAGATATTGGAGGACAGGCTTCTACTAAGGAAATGACGGAAGCTATCATTGAAAGATTATGAAGATAAATGAAGGAATCACGCTTGCCCTCTTGATTTGGAATTTGCTGATTTTCTTGATTTATGGCATTGACAAATCCAAGGCAAGGAGAGGTGCTTGGCGCATCCCAGAGAAAATCTTACTTATTTTAGCCTTTACTTGTGGTGGTTTTGGAGCTTGGTTAGCAGGAATCACCTTTCACCACAAGACTAGAAAATGGTATTTTAAAACTGTTTGGTTTCTCGGGATGGTGATCACACTAGTAGCCTTATATTTTATTTGGAGGTAATGGATGGCAGGAAAATCGATTTTTGATAAATTATGGGACCGCCATGTCATCACAGGAGAAGAGGGGCAGCCTCAACTCATGTATGTGGACCAGCACTATATTCATGAAGTGACTAGTCCCCAAGCTTTTCAAGGATTACGAGATGCGGGGCGCAGATTGAGACGGCCAGACTTGACATTTGGAACCTTTGACCACAATGTACCAACGGTTAATATCTACGATATTCGAGATGTCATTTCCAAGGCGCAAATTGATAAGCTGGCTGAAAATGTTGAGGAATTTGGGATTGAACATGCGGCTCATGGTTCTGAAAAGCAGGGAATCGTTCACATGGTAGGTCCAGAAACAGGACGGACCCAACCAGGGAAATTTATCGTCTGTGGGGATAGCCATACAGCTACTCACGGAGCTTTCGGAGCTATCGCCTTTGGGATTGGGACCAGTGAGGTTGAGCATGTCTTTGCGACCCAGACCCTCTGGCAGGTCAAACCCAAGAAAATGTTGGTGGAATTCACTGGAGTTCCTCAAAAAGGAGTTTATTCTAAGGATTACATTCTCGCCCTGATTGCCAAGTACGGCGTTGCCTGTGGTGTAGGATATGTGGTGGAATATCGTGGGCAAGCGATTGATGCTTTGACTATGGAAGAGAGAATGACTATCTGCAATATGTCCATCGAGTTTGGTTCTAAGATGGGAATCATGAATCCAGATCAGACTACCTATGACTATCTCAAGGGACGGGAATGCGTTCCAGAGGACTTTGAGGAGGCAGTTTCCGACTGGAAGACGCTTGTAAGCGATAGTGATGCCGTTTATGATAAGGTTATCCAGATGGATGTCTCTGGCTTGGCTCCTATGGTGACCTGGGGAACCAATCCTGCTATGGGTGTTGACTTTGACAGTAGTTTCCCAGAAATTAAGGATATGAACGATGAACGTGCTTATCATTACATGGACTTGGAGCCTGGTCAAAAGCCAGCGGATATTGAGCTAGGCTATATCTTTATCGGGTCTTGTACCAATGCTCGGCTCAGTGACTTGCAACTGGCTGCGCGGTTTGTCAAAGGGAAGAAAATAGCTCCTAACTTAACTGCTATCGTGGTTCCAGGCTCTCGTCCTGTGAAACGAGCTGCTGAGAAGTTGGGCTTGGATAAGGTCTTCTTAGATGCTGGCTTTGAGTGGAGAGACCCAGGTTGCTCTATGTGCCTAGGGATGAATCTTGACAAGGTCCCTGATGGGGTTCACTGTGCCTCAACCAGTAACCGCAACTTTGAAGACAGACAAGGATTTGGCGCTAAGACCCATCTCTGTAGTCCAGCCATGGCAGCGGCGGCGGCTATCGCAGGGCGCTTCGTAGATGTTCGGCAAATGCCAGAGGCCCAGTAAGGAGAGGATATGGAGAAATTTACAGTTTATACGGGAACGACCGTTCCTCTCATGAATGATAACATCGACACCGACCAAATACTTCCCAAGCAGTTTCTCAAGTTGATTGATAAAAAAGGCTTTGGTAAGTATCTCATGTATGCTTGGCGTTATCTAGACGACAAGTATACTGAGGACCCAGACTTTGTCTTTAACCGACCTGAATATCGTAAAGCCAGTATCCTCATTTCAGGGGATAACTTTGGGGCGGGGTCTTCGAGGGAACACGCAGCTTGGGCTCTAGCCGACTATGGTTTTAAGGTTGTGATTGCAGGATCTTTTGGGGACATTCATTACAATAATGAACTCAATAATGGCATGTTGCCTATTGTTCAGCCCAGAGAGGTTAGAGAGAAACTAGCCGAACTTAAACCGACCGACCAGGTAACTGTGGACTTGGAACAACAAAAAATCATCTCACCAGTTGGAGAATTCACTTTCGAAATCGATAGCGAGTGGAAACACAAACTTTTAAATGGTTTGGATGATATCGGAATTACTTTGCAGTATGAAGATTTGATTGCTGCCTATGAAAAACAACGCCCAGCCTATTGGCAGGAATAGGAAAAATAGAAAAGGAAATAGAACTATGACAAAACACATTCAATGGAACGGAACACTTTCACAAGAAGGCTACGACATTTTAAAAGGTGAGGGCGGGTGCATTGTTTGCCCTACAAAAGTTGGTTACATTATCATGACCAGCGACAAGGCAGGACTTGAACGCAAGTTTGCAGCCAAAGAACGTAACCGTAACAAACCAGGTGTCGTTCTCTGCGGTAGCATGGACGAGCTTCGCACTTTAGCACAACTCAACCCAGAAATTGAAGCCTTCTACCAAAAACATTGGGACGAAGATATTCTTCTCGGTTGTATCCTTCCTTGGAAACCAGAAGCTTTTGAAAAACTCAAAGCTTATGGGGATGGTCGTGAAGAGCTCATGACCGACGTTCGTGGTACTAGCTGTTTTGTCATCAAGTTTGGTAAAGCCGGTGAACAGTTGGCTGCTAAACTTTGGGAAGAAGGTAAAATGGTCTACGCCTCATCAGCTAACCCATCTGGTAAAGGAAACCGCGGTAAGGTGGAAGGTATCGGAGAACGTATCGAAGGAGCAGTGGACCTTGTCATCGAGGCAGACGACTACGTGGCATCCATCCAACCTGACAAAACAATCGAAACTCGCTACGAGCAAGGTGTGATGGTCTCTATGGTCGATAAAGACGGCAAACTCATCCCAGAACAAGGAGGAGCACGTTCAACTTCACCAGCACCAGTCGTGATCCGTAAAGGACTTGATATTGATAAAATCATGATGCACCTGTCAGATACCTTTAATTCATGGGACTACCGTCAGGGTGAATATTATTAAGCTGGGTAGATCCTAAACGGCTATCCTTTCACATGTTTTTATATATAGTGATTTCTGAGAATTAATTAGACATAACGAAAACAATCGTCTAAAAATTTTAAAAATTCAGTATAGAACATGCAAAATCCTAGAAAAAAAGGTAAAATAAAGATAGAAATTGATAACGGTTACATTTTAAAGTGAGTTTGAAGTAAGGTGGTTTATTAGTGGAATTTATCATTAGGAGACCCTGATTTACATAGATTACCGTTCGCTTAATGTAACTTATAATATATAAAAACTAAGTGGCATTTGAGTGCTTAAAAGTCCAAGATACTGTTTAAGAGGTTTTACGAGTAGTTTGTCTACTGAAAACAAGCTGATAGAACCTCACCATCATCATATAAATATTAGAATTATCCATTTAACGTCGTTCTTTCGCTTTCTACACTCTCCTTGTTAGCTTACTGAGAGTTGTAGCTGATGACAGCTAGAATTATACTGTAAGTGGCTCATTTAGACTCCCTTCGCATGTTTTGCTACTTGCAGTCGGGGTCTAAGTGGGCTTTTTTGACTTATAATTGATTAGTTGTCAACAATATTTTTAATAGTCGATAGGCATAGAATCGCTCATACCAGTAATCACAATGAATGGGAGGTGGAAAGGATTATTTAAATAGAAAGGCGGTAGGCAAGTGGGGTTATTGATGTCTCACTGATAAAAAGAAAAGAGGTACAATATGGGACTTATTAGAGCAGGTGTAGGAGCTGTAGGTGGTTCATTAGCCGATCAATGGAAAGAATTTTTCTATTGTGAGTCTATGGACAAATCTGTCATGGTTGTCAAGGGGCAAAAGCGGGTCTCTGGTCGATCATCCAATACTAAGGGCAGTGATAATATTATTTCCAATGGTTCAGGTATTGCAGTGGCTGATGGTCAGTGTATGATGATTGTTGAGCAAGGTAAGGTTGTAGAAGTTTGTGCCGAACCAGGTGAGTTCACTTATGATACCTCCAGCGAACCAAGTATTTTTACAGGAAATCTTGGAAATTCTATCAAGGATACTTTCAAACAAATTGGGAAACGTTTCACTTATGGTGGCGATACTGGCAAAGATCAGCGTGTGTATTATTTTAATACAAAAGAATTAATTGATAATAAATTCGGTACACCGAACCCAATTCCATTTCGTGTGGTAGATTCTAAGATTGGTTTAGACCTTGACGTTTCTGTTCGATGCTCAGGGGTTTATTCTTATAAGATCGTTGACCCGCTTTTGTTTTATACAAATGTTTGTGGAAATGTTGAAAGAGAGTATTTGCGTGAAGAAATTGACTCACAGTTGAAAACTGAATTTATCAGCGCCTTGCAACCTTCATTTGCTAAGTTATCTGATATGGAATTGAGACCGAATCAAATTGTCAGTCACAATACAGAATTAGAAAATGCCCTCAATGAAACTCTCTCAGAAAAATGGGGTCAACTTCGTGGTCTTAAAGTCATTAGCATTGCACTCGGCTCTGTTACTCTCCCAGAAGAAGATGCCGAAATGATTAAGCAGGCTCAACGTACTGCTATTATGAAAGATCCGACTATGGCGGCCGCAACCTTAGTTGGTGCACAGGCAGATGCTATGAAGGCAGCCGCAAGCAATGAAGCAGGAGCTATGACTGGCTTTATGGGCTTTGGCATGGCAGCCAATGCAGGCGGTGGCATGAATGCACAAAATCTCTTTGCTATGGGACAAGAACAGGCTGCTAACCAAGCACAAACAGAAAATCAAGCACCACCAAGCACTCCGAATGTCAATAAGTGGATCTGTCCAAATGGACATGAGGCTATGGGGAAGTTCTGCCCAGAGTGTGGCAGTCCGAAACCAGTGGACAATAGCTGGACTTGTTCATGTGGCACGGTAAATACAGGTAAATTCTGTTCAAATTGTGGCAGTCCAAAACCGATAGTTCATCAAGCAAAACACTGTAGTAACTGTGGTTGGAAAGTTCCAGATTCTGGCCAGGCACCGAAATTCTGTCCTGAATGCGGGTCAACGTTTTAGAACAAGACAACTCTAGATTGGCTTAGTGTCGGGAGAGGAGATGACGACTTGGCTGATAATTTAGAATACAAATGTCCTTGTTGCGGTGGTGCTTTAGCCTTTGATACGAAAATCCAAAAAATGAAGTGTCCTTACTGTGACTCTGAGTACGAAATGGAGAGTCTCAAGCATATGGATGAAGGTTTGGTAGATGTACAGTCTTCTACTGAGTCAACTTCAACAACCTACCCTACTGAAGAATGGCAAGAAGATGACGAACAGATGAACGTCTTTATTTGCAATTCCTGTGGTGGACAATTGATTGCTGATGAAAATACTGCTGCAACAACTTGCCCTTATTGTGATAATCCAGTTGTTCTCAAGGAACGTCTGGTAGGTGATTTGAAACCAGAGTTGGTTATTCCGTTTAAACTGGATAAAAAAGCTGCCAGAGAAGCGCTTAACAAGCACCTTCTCGGCAAGCGTTTATTGCCAAAAATTTTTAAGGATCAGAACCATATTGATGAAGTAAAGGGTGTTTACGTGCCATTTTGGCTATTTAATACAGAAGCGGATGCGGATATTAAGTACAAAGCAACTAGGATAACGACTTGGAGTGACAAAGATTACAATTACACCCAAACTGAATTTTACTCTGTCCTTCGTTCTGGTCAGTTAGCCTTTTCTCATCTACCTGTTGACGGTTCTAAAAGTATGGACAATACCTTGATGGAATCCATTGAACCTTTTGATGTTTCAAAAGCAGTTGACTTTCAAACAGCCTATTTAGCAGGTTATTTGGCCGAGCGTTATGATGTGACGGCAGAAGAAAGTATCACCCACGCTAATAAACGGGCTAAAAGGAGTACTGAAGATAGATTTGCGGAAACAGTTAAAGGATTTACAATGGTAACTCCAGAAAGTAGTCATGTTGAGTTTAAAAATAGCAAAACCAAGTATGTCCTTTATCCAGTCTGGTTGTTAAACACAACTTGGAATAATGAAAAGTACGTTTTTGCTATGAATGGTCAAACAGGAAAATTTGTAGGCAATCTTCCCTTGGATAAACGAGTCTACTGGCGCTATTTTATGACGATTGCAACACTTACTTTTATTGTTTGCTATGGCATTGTTTGGTTGATTTATCTAATGTAAGGGGGAAGACATGATGAAAAAACTACTATCATTCCTTCTTGCGGTTTTTCTCGCTTTTACCTTGATTGGGATTGTGTCAGCTGACATGTCAAGTCAAACTTTAATTTATGATGAGGCCGGCCTCCTATCATCCAATGAGAAAAGCAAACTAGAAGAAGAAGCACAAGCTATTTACAAAGAGCATCAGTTCAAATCTTATCTGCTCATTGCTGACTCTTATGATGATGTAACTCAATATACAACGGATTTCTTCAAGAGAGGGAAGGAAGATGCTATTCTTCTGATAATAGGGAAGTCTAAAGATTATAGAACTATCTGCTACAAGGGAAAAGCAAAAGAGCTTCTGGGAGATTTTTGGGATACCTTTATCAAAGGAGTTTATCATAGCAATAGTAGTTGGTATGACAGTGCCCACCGTAGTTTGACTGCTATTGCTGTTAAGTTTGGACCCCTGAAGCGTCTCGTGGATGAAGCGGATTTACTGAGTGATGTAGAAGAAAAAGATTTATTAAGTAAACTTGATGAGATTAGTGAGCGGCAGAAATGTGACCTTGTTATTGTGACTGTCAAGGATCTGGGAGGGAAGACACCAGAAGCCTTTGCAGATGATTATTTTGACTATAATGGTTATGGTCAGGGTGAGGACTATAGTGGTTTATTGTTATTGTTAAGTATGAAGGAACGGGATTGGCATATCACCACAACAGGTTATGCGATTCGAGCATTTACCGATGCAGGTTTAGAATATATGTCTGATCGCTTTGTTCCGAAACTAAGCAACGGAGAATATGAGCAAGCATTTAGCAGTTTTGCAGAACTGAGCGATAAGTTCTTAACGCAGGCTAAGACAGATAAACCTTATGACAAAGGGAATCTTCCTAAGGAACCGCTAAGTTGGATATGGGTCCCCCTATCTCTAGGTGTAGGTCTTGTCACAGCCTTTGTAGTTGTTTCAAGTATGGCTGGTCAACTCAAAAGTGTGGAGCCAGATGTGGCAGCGACAAATTATATTGTAGAAAATAGTCTCACTGTCACTCAAGCAGAAGAAAAGTTTCTATATAAAACGATTGATAAGGTGGCTCGTCCCAAAGAGAGTAAATCTTCTTCTGGAGGTAGCAGTACTCATACATCTTCATCAGGAAGAACTCACGGTGGTGCAGGAGGCAAGTTTTGATTAGAATAGATGAGTGAATGAGATAGACTTTAAAATCTATTTTAGGAGAAAGGGAAGGTTTTAAAATGAAAAAATTATTTAGCTTGATATTGGTACTTCTGTTCCTTATCACGCTTGGAGCTTGTGGAAAATCAGGTGGAAGAGCGGACGATGCCTTAGTGGGCAAATACGTAGCTGTTAGTGGAACGGCCATGGGAGTAACGCTCTCTGGTGATGATATGGCTGGCTTCAAACTCGAATTGATGAGTGGAGGCAAGGCGAAACTAAACGTAGAAGGAACAACTGCAGAAGGTAAATGGAAAAATGATGATAACACGTTAACTCTTACTATTGAAAATACTGATATGGTTGGCAAGCTTGGTAAGGATACGATTACATTTGAAAGCATCTTGAAAGAGCTTGTCGGAACTTCAATGGATGTAAAACTTGCAAAAGAAGGAACGGATGCAGCGAAACCTGAGAACTTCTTGCCAGAAGAAGAGAAAGCTCTCTTAGGAGACTGGGTAGGCGCGTCTGTAGCGGATGTAATGGATGCAGACGCATCTGGAGAAATAGCACCAGATTCCTTGAAGGCAACTTTAAAGGCAGATCATACTTCTACAATCACCTATAAAGGAGAAGTAATTGCCACTCCTAAATGGAGTTATGTGACAGGTACCATTATATTTGAAGGTAAGGTTGCTGGAAATGCGAGTCTATACAGTGAACAAAAAGATGGGGTCTTTAAAATAACTTATAGCGGAGACAAGTATTATACCTTTACAATGAAATCATCTAAAGGAGATTAGAATAATAAATGGGCTAAATCAGTGCGGTGATGGTATGGAACTGTCATCGCACTTTTGGATTAGCTAATGTAGTTATTAACAATAATTTACGGATCCAAAAATTTTAATGATTTCATAGGATTTTGATTGCAATAAAAACGAACGTTCATAAACTATTTACTCTAAAAATTGACAAAAACTGTACTTTGGTTTATAATTAATTAAGGAAGCGTCGGAAAAAGACGTAGAGATGCGAATGCATAGGTAGGTCACTATAAAAGAAACGAGACATCGATATGTTAAATGAATTTCCAATTTTTGATTATGAAGATATTCAGTTGATCCCAAATAAATGTGTCATTAAAAGCCGTGCAGAAGCGGATACAAGTGTCACACTTGGAAATCATACTTTCAAACTACCTGTTGTACCTGCAAATATGCAGACGATTTTAGATGAGAACGTAGCAGAACAACTTGCTAAAGGTGGTTATTTCTACATTATGCACCGTTTTGATGAGGCGGGGCGCATTCCTTTTATCAAGCGCATGCACGATCAAGGACTCATTGCTTCCATTTCTGTCGGTGTTAAGGATTACGAGTATGACTTTGTTAGCCAACTCAAGGCTGATGCTCCTGAATATATCACTATTGACATTGCTCATGGCCATGCAGATAGTGTGATTTCTATGATTCAGCACATCAAGAAAGAATTACCAGATACTTTTGTCATTGCTGGTAATGTAGGGACACCAGAAGCTGTGCGTGAATTGGAAAATGCTGGTGCCGATGCTACTAAGGTTGGAATCGGTCCTGGTAAGGTTTGTATCACCAAGGTCAAGACTGGTTTTGGTACAGGCGGTTGGCAATTGGCTGCCCTACGCTGGTGTGCCAAGGCTGCGCGTAAACCTATCATCGCTGATGGAGGGATTCGTACACACGGTGACATTGCCAAGTCTATCCGTTTCGGTGCTAGCATGGTCATGATTGGTTCCCTTTTTGCTGGACACATCGAAAGCCCAGGAAAGACGATTGAAGTCGATGGGGAACAGTTCAAAGAATACTATGGTTCAGCTTCCCAATACCAAAAAGGAGCCTATAAAAATGTGGAAGGCAAACGCATCTTACTTCCTGCCAAAGGGCATTTGCAAGACACCCTTACTGAAATGGAGCAAGATCTGCAAAGTGCAATCTCCTACGCAGGTGGACGCAAGGTTGCTGACCTCAAGCACGTTGATTATGTAATCGTGAAAAACTCTATCTGGAATGGGGATGCTTCCCACTAATGGACGCTTAATCCACCCATAAAAAACTTGTTATTAGAGCAAATTTCTGTTATAATAAAACAAGTTTCCACCCTTAGTGTAATGGATATCACGTAAGATTCCGGTTCTTAAGATGGGGGTTCGATTCCCTCAGGGTGGATGTAAACAGCCTAAAAAAGCCTTTAAATAAGGCTTTTTTCTTTATATTTCCTCCAAAATTGGAAATCTTTTTTCAAAAACTACCCAAATCTTTCCTAGTCCCGTTTTAAAGTGACTCAGAGTGCTTTTTTTGTTATAATAGAAAGGATCGTAATTATTAGAAAGAGGTCAGTATGAAAGAATTACAAACTGTACTGAAGAAGCGTTTTGCAATCGAATTTGCAGACAAGAATTTGCTGGAAACGGCCTTTACTCATACGAGTTATGCCAATGAGCACCGCCTCTTAAAAATTTCACACAATGAGCGCTTGGAATTTTTAGGAGACGCTGTTCTGCAATTATTGATTTCCGAATATCTGTATAAAAAATATCCTAAAAAACCAGAGGGAGATTTGTCTAAACTCCGTGCCATGATTGTCCGCGAGGAGAGTTTGGCTGGTTTTGCGCGTGATTGCCAGTTTGATCAGTTTATCAAGCTAGGAAAAGGAGAAGAAAAATCTGGTGGGCGCAATCGTGACACCATTCTTGGTGATGCCTTTGAAGCCTTTCTGGGAGCGTTGCTTTTAGACAAGGATGTTGCTAGGGTAAAAGAGTTTATCTATCAGGTCATGATTCCCAAGGTTGAAGCAGGTGACTTTGAAATGATTAAGGATTACAAGACACACTTGCAAGAGTTGCTCCAAGTTAATGGAGATGTGGACATTCGCTACCAGGTGACCTCTGAAACAGGACCTGCTCATGATAAGGTTTTTGATGTAGAAGTTCTGGTTGAGGGCAAGAGTATCGGAAAAGGCCAAGGACGTTCTAAAAAATTAGCAGAGCAGGAAGCCGCGAAAAATGCAGTGGAGAAAGGGCTGGATTCATGTATTTAAAGGAAATTGAGATCCAGGGATTCAAGTCCTTTGCTGATAAGACCAAAGTCGTCTTTGACCAAGGTGTGACAGCTGTCGTTGGGCCCAATGGTTCTGGGAAGTCAAATATCACAGAAAGTCTGCGATGGGCCTTGGGGGAGTCCAGTGTCAAGAGTCTTCGTGGAGGCAAGATGCCCGACGTTATCTTTGCTGGAACTGAAAGTCGCAAACCACTCAATTATGCTTCGGTTGTCGTGACTTTAGATAATGAAGATGGCTTTATCAAGGATGCAGGGCAAGTCATTAAGGTAGAACGCCATATCTATCGTAGTGGGGATAGCGAGTATCGAATTGATGGCAAGAAAGTCCGTTTGCGTGATGTACATGATCTTTTCTTGGATACAGGTCTGGGACGGGATTCCTTCTCCATCATTTCTCAAGGGAAGGTTGAGGAAATTTTTAACTCTAAGCCTGAAGAGCGTCGAGCTATTTTTGAAGAAGCTGCTGGAGTTTTGAAATACAAGACTCGCAGAAAAGAAACTGAGAGCAAACTGCAACAAACTCAAGACAATCTAGACCGCTTAGAGGACATTATCTATGAGTTGGATAATCAAATCAAGCCTCTTGCAAAGCAAGCTGAGAATGCTCGCAAGTTTTTAGACTTGGATGGTCAACGCAAGGCTATTTACTTGGATGTACTGGTTGCCCAAATCAAGGAAAATAAGGCCGAACTAGAGCTGACGGAAGAAGAGCTAACGCAGGTTCAGGAACTCTTGACGAGCTATTACCAAAAACGTGAAGAGTTAGAAGAGGAAAATCAAACTCTTAAGAAGAAACGCCAAGATCTCCAAGCTCAAATGTCCAAAGACCAAGGAAGCTTGATGGATTTGACCAGTTTGATCAGTGACTTAGAGCGAAAACTAGCCCTATCAAAACTGGAATCAGAGCAAGTTGCTCTTAATCAGCAAGAAGCACAAGCCCGTTTGGCGACTCTGGAAGATAAGAGAAAGGCTCTAAGTAAAGAGAAGACTGAAAAAGAAGGGAATCTGGAACGGTTAGAGGAAAGCCTAGCTGAAAACAACAAGGAACTCAATCGCCTAGAAGCAGAGTTGTTGGCATTTTCAGATGATCCTGACCAGATGATCGAGCTTTTGCGTGAACGTTTTGTGGCGCTTTTACAAGAAGAAGCGGATGTCTCAAACCAACTGACCCGCATCGAGAATGAGTTGGAAAACAGCCGTCAACTATCTCAAAAACAAGCAGATCAACTTGAGAAATTGAAAGAACAACTGGCCACAGCTAAAGAGAAGGCTAGTCAACAGCAGGCTGAGCTTGAAACTGCTAAGGAGCAGGTTCAGAAATTATTGGCAGACTACCAAGCTAGTTCAAAGGAACAAGAGGAGCAGAAAGTTTCTTATCAAGCCCAGCAGAGTCAACTCTTTGACCGTCTGGACGCTCTTAAAAACAAGCAGGCTAGAGCCCAAAGCTTAGAAAACATTCTAAGAAATCATAGTAATTTTTATGCGGGTGTTAAGAGTGTTCTCCAAGAAAAAGAGCGTCTAGGTGGGATCATTGGTGCAGTCAGTGAACATTTGACCTTTGATGTGCATTATCAAACTGCCTTGGAGATTGCACTTGGAGCCAGCAGTCAGCATATCATTGTAGAAGATGAGCAAGCGGCAACCAAGGCTATTGATTTTCTCAAGCGCAACAGAACTGGTCGTGCAACCTTCCTTCCTTTGACAACGATTAAGGCGCGTACAATCTCTAGTCAGAATCAAGATGCTATCGCTGCAAGTCCAGGATTTCTGGGCATGGCTGATGAGTTGGTGTCGTTTGACAAGAGACTAGAAGCCATTTTCAAGAACTTGCTAGCTACGACGGCTATCTTTGATACCGTGGAACATGCGCGTGAAGCTGCTCGTCAAGTTCGCTATCAGGTTCGCATGGTGACGCTGGATGGGACAGAGTTGCGTGCAGGCGGTTCCTACGCGGGGGGGGCCAATCGTCAAAATAACAGTATCTTCATCAAGCCAGAGCTAGAGCAATTACAAAAAGAAATTGCTGAAGAAGAGGCCAGTCTGCGTTCAGAAGAGGCAAACTTGAAGACCTTGCAAGATGAGATGGCAGTATTAACAGAAAGATTAGAAACTATCAAATCACAAGGTGAGCAAGCTCGTATTCAGGAGCAAGGTTTGTACCTCGCCTATCAACAAACCAATCAGCAGGTCGAAGAATTGGAAACGCTTTGGAAACTTCAAGAAGAGGAATTAAATCGCCTTACTGAAGGAGATTGGCAAGCGGACAAGGAAAAATGCCAAGAGCGCCTTGCTACTATTGCCAGTGAAAAGCAAAATCTGGAAGCTGAAATTGAAGAAATTAAGTCTAACAAAAACGCTATTCAAGAACGCTATCAAAACTTGCAGGAACAGATTTCTCAAGCGCGCTTGCTTAAGTCCGAACTGCAAGGACAAAAGCGGTACGAAGTGACTGATATTGAACGCTTAGGCAAGGAACTGGATAGTCTGGATATCGAACAAGAGGAGATTCAGCGTCTCCTCCAAGAAAAGGTCGATAATCTTGAGAAAGTGGATACGGATTTGCTAAGCCAGCAGGTGGAAGAGGCCCAAACTCAGAAAGCCAATCTTCAACAAGGTCTGATTCGCAAGCAGTTTGAGTTGGATGATATCGAAGGTCAACTAGATGATATTGCCAGTCATTTGGATCAGGCTCGTCAGCAGAACGAGGAGTGGATTCGTAAACAAACACGCGCTGAAGCTAAGAAGGAAAAAGTCAGCGAACGCTTGCGCTATCTACAAGCTCAATTAACAGACCAGTACCAGATTAGCTACACAGAGGCTTTAGGAAAGGCTCATGAACTGGAAAATCTCAATCTGGCTGAGCAAGAGGTTAAGGATTTAGAGAAGGCTATTCGCTCACTGGGACCTGTCAATTTAGAAGCTATTGAACAGTACGAAGAAGTTCACAGCCGTCTGGATTTCCTCAATAGCCAGCGTGATGATATTTTGTCAGCGAAAAATCTGCTTCTTGAGACCATCACAGAGATGAATGATGAGGTTAAGGAACGCTTTAAATCAACCTTTGAGGCTATTCGTGAATCCTTTAAAGTGACCTTTAGACAGATGTTTGGCGGTGGTCAGGCAGACTTGATTTTGACTGAAGGAGACCTGCTGACAGCTGGGGTTGAGATTTCTGTCCAACCACCAGGTAAGAAAATCCAATCTCTCAACCTCATGAGTGGTGGTGAGAAAGCCCTATCAGCTTTGGCTTTGCTCTTCTCAATTATCCGAGTCAAGACCATTCCTTTCGTCATCTTGGACGAGGTAGAGGCGGCGCTGGACGAAGCCAATGTCAAACGTTTTGGGGATTACCTCAACCGCTTTGACAAGGATAGTCAGTTTATCGTCGTAACCCACCGTAAGGGGACGATGGCGGCAGCGGACTCTATCTATGGAGTTACCATGCAGGAATCAGGTGTGTCTAAGATTGTTTCGGTTAAATTAAAAGATTTGGAAGAAACAGTAGACTAGTTACCAAACAATAGCATTTCTTAGGAGGTGCTATTTTTTAAAACTAAAGTGCTAAATTTTTTCTTAAGGTCAGTTCAGGCGTAAAAAACGACATTTGGGATTTCCTCTTAGCGAAAAGGCTTTCTCTATGATATAATAGTTTCATGATTACAACAGTACCTATTAAGAACGAAAAAGATATTGCAGTACCGGGTAAAACAGTCCTTGTACTAGGTTATTTTGATGGCATCCACAAGGGACATCAGAAACTTTTTGAAGTGGCCAGCAAGGCTTCGATGAAGGATTATCTGCCAGTTGTCGTAATGACCTTTACAGAGTCGCCAAAACTTGCCTTACAACCTTACCAACCTGAGCTCATGCTCCATATCGTCAATCACGAGGAACGGGAGCACAAGATGAAGTGGCACGGAGTAGAGGCTCTTTTCTTACTTGACTTTAGTAGCAAATTTGCTAGTTTAACGGGTCAAGAGTTCTTTGATACCTACATCAAGGCTTTAAAACCAGCTATCATTGTAGCAGGATTTGACTATACGTTTGGTTCAGATAAGAAAACTGCGGATGACCTGAAGGACTATTTTGATGGAGAGATCATCATTGTTCCTCCAGTTGAGGACGAAAAGGGCAAGATTAGTTCCACACGGATTCGTCAGGCTATTCTTGATGGAGATGTAAAGGAAGTCAATCATCTGCTCGGCACTCCGCTCCCATCTCGTGGGATGGTCGTTCATGGAAATGCTCGTGGGCGTACTATCGGTTATCCAACAGCCAATCTGGTCCTAAGAGATCGAACCTATATGCCAGCAGATGGGGTATACGTAGTTGATGTCGAAGTGCAGCGTAAAAGATATCGTGGGATGGCGAGTGTTGGCAAAAATGTCACCTTTGATGGAGAAGAGCCACGTTTTGAAGTCAATATTTTCGATTTTTCAGACGATATTTACGGTGAGACAGTCATTGTCTACTGGCTGGACCGTGTCCGCGATATGGTCAAATTTGACTCTGTAGAGGAACTGGTAGACCAACTCCAGAAAGACGAAGAGATTGCTCGGAATTGGAAGGATGGAGAGTAGAAAAGTTTAAAAAAGTGAACCATATTTTGTGTTTGCTTTTTTATTTTTGAAAGAAATTTTTATAGCGAGAAACATGATTGAAGCTTAATTGAAAATCTGTTAAAATAGTGATATTCATAACTTTAAAACCAAAGAAAAGAGACTATATGATTACAGGCGAATTAAAAAGTAAAATCGATCAACTGTGGGAAATGCTGTGGACTGAAGGAAATGCAAATCCTCTAACAAATATTGAACAATTGACTTATCTTCTGTTTATGAAGGATTTGGATAGTGTTGAACTTGGACGCGAAAGCGATGCTGAGTTTTTAGGGATTTCTTATGAGGGAATTTTTCCAAAAGACAAACCTGAATACCGTTGGTCGACTTTTAAAAATATAGGAGATGCTCAGGAAGTTTATCGTTTAATGACCCAGGAGATTTTTCCATTTATGAAGAATCTTAAGGGTGATACTGATGATACAGCTTTTTCACGTTATATGCGTGAAGCCATCTTTCAAATTAATAAACCTGCTACTCTCCAAAAGGTGATTTCCATATTAGATGAATTTCCAACCAGAGGCTCAGGCATAGACTTTGATAGTGACACACAGGGGATTAATGATATTGGCGACATCTATGAATATCTGCTATCAAAATTGTCAACCGCAGGTAAAAATGGACAATTTCGTACACCTCGTCACATCATCGATATGATGGTTGAGTTAATGCAACCAACTATCAAGGATATTGTCTCAGATCCTGCTATGGGGTCTGCGGGTTTCTTAGTATCTGCTAGCCGTTACTTAAAGCGTAAGAAAGATGAATGGGAAACCAATCCAGATAATATCAAACATTTTCATAACAATATGTTTCATGGAAATGATACGGATACAACTATGCTGAGACTTGGTGCAATGAACATGATGCTACATGGAGTGGAAAATCCACAAATTAGTTATCTTGACTCACTATCTCAAGATAATGAAGAAGCAGATAAGTACACTCTAGTTTTAGCAAATCCTCCATTTAAAGGGTCACTTGACTACGATTCAACTTCAAATGATCTCCTTGCGACTGTAAAAACCAAAAAGACAGAATTGCTTTTCCTTGCTCTTTTCTTGCGTACCTTGAAACCAGGGGGACGTGCAGCGGTTATTGTACCTGATGGTGTCCTCTTTGGTTCCTCTAAAGCCCATAAAGGAATTCGTCAGGAAATTGTAGAGAATCATAAATTAGATGCTGTAATATCAATGCCAAGTGGCGTTTTCAAACCTTATGCTGGAGTTTCAACTGCCATTCTCATCTTTACAAAAACTGGAAATGGTGGAACGGATAAGGTCTGGTTTTACGATATGAAAGCAGATGGTTTAAGTTTGGATGATAAACGACAACCGATCAGTGACAATGATATTCCAGATATTATTCAACGTTTCCATCAACTTGAAAACGAAGCAGAACGTAAGAGAACGGACCAGTCTTTCTTTGTTCCAGTTGATGAGATAAAGGATAATGATTATGATTTATCGATCAATAAATACAAAGAAATCGAGTATGAAAAAGTTGAGTATGAACCAACAGAAGTTATCTTAAAGAAAATCAATGATCTAGAAAAAGAAATTCAAGCTGGCTTGGCAGAGTTAGAAGAATTACTCAAGTAGGGAGATGGATGTATGAAAAAAGTGAAGTTGGGGGAAGTGGCTACTTTTATTAATGGATATGCTTTTAAACCTCAAGATTGGTCATCTGAAGGAAAAGAGATTATCAGAATACAGAATTTGACTAAAACTTCAAAAGAGACAAATTATTATTCGGGTACGATTGATAAAAAATACATTATTGAAGATGGTGACATTCTTATTTCTTGGTCGGGTACATTAGGAGTTTTTCAGTGGTGTGGAAAATCCGCAGTGTTAAATCAGCATATTTTTAAAGTGGTTTTCGATAAGATAGATATCGATAAATCATATTTTAAATATGTTGTTGAAAAAGGTTTGCAAGATGCTGTAAAACACACTCATGGTTCCACAATGAAACATTTAACAAAAAAATATTTTGATAATATTTTGGTTTCATATACAAATTTGAAAGAGCAACAAAGAATTGCAAGTGAACTAGATTTGTTAAGCAAGCTGATTTTAAGGAGACAAGAACAACTTAAAGAGCTTAATCTACTCGTCAAATCCCGATTTAACGAGATGTTTGGGGATTCTATAAATAATGACAAGAAATTTGCAGTGAAAACGGGACAGCAGTGTTTTAAATTTTCAAGTGGAAAATTTCTTGATAAAAATGATAGAGTTTTTGAAGGTTACCCTGCCTATGGTGGAAATGGTATTGCTTGGAAAAGTCGAAATTATTTAATTGATAATTCAACTATTATCATTGGTCGTGTAGGTGCATATTGTGGTAATGTAAGAACTACTCACGGTAAGGTATGGATAAGTGACAATGCTATATATATAAAAGAGTTTAAAAATTTAGATTTTAACCTTGTATTTTTATTAGAATTAATGAAAGTAATTGATTTTAGTAGATTTGCTGATTTCTCAGGTCAACCAAAGATAACTCAAAAACCATTAGAAAAACAGAAATATATCCTCCCCCCTCTAGCCCTCCAAAACGAATTCGCGGACTTTGTTGCTCAAGTCGACAAATCACAATTGGCAATTCAAAAATCTCTGGAAGAATTGGAAACCTTGAAAAAATCACTTATGCAGGAATATTTCGGTTAAGCTCTGAGATGAAATAGCAGTTTTACACTATCATTGTAATTACCGTAATTATTTGTTATAATACTTCAAAGGAGGAAATCAGATGGTCGTAAAAACAAGAAAACAAGGAAATTCAATCACCATTACGATTCCAAGCGAGTTCAATATTCCAAGTGGTGTTAAATACGAAGCGAAATTGTTACCAAGCGGTGAAATTATCTTTACTCCTGAAGAATTGAATCATCAGGTCTCTTATGTTTCTGATGATGCCTTTAACTTAAAATTGGATACAATTTTTGATGAATACGACGATGTTTTCAAAGCTTTGGTGGAAAAATGACAGTCTATCTAACAGAAAAGCAAATTGAAAAAATCAATGCTTTAGTAATTCAACGGTATTCTCCAAAGGAGCAAATTCAAACAGTTAGTCCTTCAGCGTTAAATATGATTGTGAACTTACCAGAACAATTTGTTTTTGGCAAACCTCTTTATCCAACAATTTTTGATAAAGCAACAATATTATTTGTCCAATTGATAAAGAAGCATGTTTTTGCCAACGCCAATAAACGAACGGCCTTCTTTGTTTTGGTGAAGTTTTTACAATTAAATGGTTATCACTTTACTGTTTCCGTGGAAGAAGCGGTTGATATGTGCGTGACTATAGCGGTAGAAGCTTTAACTGATGAAAAAATGATAAGCTACTCTAAATGGATTTCTGAACATTCTATCAGAGAAAAGGTCAAAAAGTAAGATAGTATGCTGGATTAAAATGAGCATAAGAAAATAAATGAACAGGCAATATTAGAATTCTGTAATGCAGAAACTGATATTGCCTCTTTTTATTGATGAGTAATAATGAAAGTGAGAATTTATGGAATCAAAAGTTACAATTATCATACAAGAAATGTTACCACTTTTAAACAATGAACAATTACTAGCATTGAGAGAGAGTTTAGAACGCCATCTAGTGGATGGAAAAAAGCAGCAAAAGTATTCGAATAATTATCTGTTGCAACTATTCATCACTGCTAAGCAGGTGGAGGGCTGTAGCGCAAAAACAATACGTTATTATCAGAGAACAATTGAAAATTTGTTTCATCATATTAAGGAGTCTGTGACACAACTGACAACAGATGATTTAAGGAGTTATCTAGCAAATTATCAGTCTGAAAAGGACTGTAGTAAGGCGAATTTGGACAATATTCGGCGTATATTGTCCTCTTTTTTTGCTTGGCTTGAGCAAGAGGAATATATCATCAAGAATCCTATTCGAAGGATTAAAAAAATTAAAACAGAACAAACTGTGAAAGAAACTTATACGGACGAACATCTGGAAATTATGAGAGATAATTGTGAAAATTTAAGAGATTTGGCAATGATTGACCTACTAGCATCAACAGGTATGCGTGTAGGAGAACTGGTCCAGTTGAATCGTTCTGATATTGATTTTGAAAACAGAGAGTGCGTTGTTTTTGGAAAAGGAAAAAAAGAAAGACCCGTATATTTTGATGCTCGTACGAAAATTCATTTAAGAAACTATCTCAATGATAGAAAAGATAGTCATCCAGCTCTTTTTGTAACGCTACTTGGAAAAGCCCAGAGACTTGGAATTGCTGGTGTCGAGATTCGATTGAGAAAGTTAGGACAAAAACTTGGAATACAAAAGGTTCATCCACATAAATTCAGAAGAACCCTAGCGACAAAGGCTATTGATAAAGGAATGCCTATTGAGCAAGTCCAAAAACTACTCGGTCACAGCAAAATTGATACAACTCTGGCCTATGCCATGGTTAACCAAAGCAATGTCAAACATTCACACCAAAAATTCATCTCTTAACTGCAAATCCCGATATTCCGAGGAGGTGGTTGCGTGAAGAAAGTGAAGTTATGTGATCTTGGGAAAATTATTACAGGAAATACACCTAGTAAAAAAATATTAGAATTTTATGATAGCAATGATATCCCTTTTATAAAACCAGATGACTTTAAAACTATAGATGAAATTTCGTCATCAAAAGGGAATAAAAATTATATATCTGAGAATGCACGAAACAATGCAAGAATTGCCCCCAAAAATTCAGTATTAGTAACTTGTATAGGTATAATTGGAAAAGTTATGATTTCTGAATCTGAATTATCATTTAATCAACAAATTAATGCAATTGTTCCGAATAAATTAATTTTATCTAAATATTTAGCATATTTATTGCTATATAATAAATCGAAATTAGATTTTATTTCCAACGCGCCCGTTGTCCCAATAATCAATAAAACTCAATTTTCGGAGTTTGAAGTTACGTTCCATGAGGATATTGATGTTCAAGAAAAGATTATACAAAATTTAGAGAATTTAGATAATCAGATTTTAAAAAGAAGACATCAATCTAAATTACTCTCAAACCTTGTAAAATCCCGATTTAACGAGATGTTTGGGGATCCTGTTCTGAATGAAATGGGTTGGGAAAAACATAGATTATCAAAATTAACATTAAAAATTGGTTCAGGGGCTACACCTAGAGGAGGAAGAGAAAGTTATGTCAACGAAGGGATAGCACTTATTAGAAGTATGAATGTATATGATGGTAAGTTTATTTTCAAAGATTTAGCTTATCTAACTAATGTTCAGGCTGAAAAATTAAATAATGTAATTGTTGAATCCGACGATGTTTTGCTAAATATTACAGGTGCATCTGTATCTCGTTGCTGTATTGTTCCTCAAAATATTTTGCCTGCGAGAGTTAATCAGCACGTTTCTATAATTCGTTGTAAAAAGCACTTATTATCACCAATATTTTTAAATCAACTTCTAATAACTTCAGAGTTTAAGAGTTTGTTACTGAAAATAGGAGAAAGTTCAGGCGCCACCCGTCAAGCGATAACAAAAAATCAGATTGAAGAATTATACATCCCCCTCCCCCCTCTAGCCCTCCAAAACGAATTCGCGGACTTTGTTGCTCAAGTCGACAAATCACAATTTGCTTGTGGGATAGTTATAAAACTGTGGAGAAATAGCTTGAAATCTAGTATAATATAGCTATCTATTTATTCAAAGTGAGAGAAAAATGGGAAATTTTGATTTTCTTTTAAATAACGAAGAGTATGAATCTTTTTCAAAGCCTTGTATAGAAGCTGAAAATATGATTGCGACATCTACTGTGGCTACTGCTTTTATGGCGCGTCGTGCTTTGGAGCAGGCTGTTCATTGGATATATAGTCACGATTCATATTTAGAAGCTCCCTATCGTGCTACCTTATCTTCTTTGGTATGGGATGATGATTTTAGAGAGATTGTGGATCCTGAGCTCCACAGGCAGATTGTTCTTTTAATTCGATGGGGAAATCATGCTGCACATGGTGGAGAAATTAAGGAACGAGAAGCGATTTTGGCTTTGCATCATTTGTATCAGTTTGTCAATTTTATTGATTATTGCTACAGTAACGAGTTTGTGGAGCGTTATTTTGACGAGCAGTTATTGCCACTTTCAGCAAACATCAAGTTTCGAGAAACGCCACAATCTATGGCGAAATTACAAAACAGTTTGCCAGATCTTCCTGATTTCGATGAACAGATGGCTAGTCAGTCCTTGGCTGTTCAAGAGACTTATACTGAAAAACGTGAAACAGCAGCTCTACGGCAAGATGTATCTTTCCATATCGATCAACTATCTGAATCAGAGACAAGAAAACTCTTTATTGATATCGATCTCCGTTTAGCAGGTTGGACATTTGAGGAAAACTGTCGTGTTGAGGTAGCCGTTCATGGTTTGAAGCATGGTACAGGAACTGGATACTGTGACTATGTCCTTTATGGCAAAAATGGGAAAGTTCTAGCAATTGTTGAAGCTAAAAAGGCATCTGTAAATCCAGAAGTAGGGGAAGTACAGGTCAAGGAATATGCTGAAGTTCTTGAGAAACAAATCGGCTATCGGCCAATTTGCTTTATTACCAACGGTCTAAAGCACTACATACTTGATGGTGTTAATCGTCGCCAGATTGCAGGGTTCTACTCTCAAGAAGAGTTGCAACTGTTGATGGACAGACGTCACTTGCAAAAACCACTCGAGGATATTTCTAGCAAAATTAGGGACGACATTTCTGGACGTCATTATCAGAAACATGCGATTACAAGTGTCTGTGAAGCATTCTCCAATAATCGGAGACAGGCACTCTTGGTCATGGCAACTGGGTCTGGGAAAACCCGCACAGCGGTTTCCCTAGTTGATATCCTTTCGCGTCATAACTGGGTAAAAAATGTTCTTTTTTTGGCTGATAGAACTTCCCTAGTTAAGCAAGCTTATGATTCATTTAGGAAATTACTTCCAGATCTTTCAGTTTGCAATTTCTTAGAGGATAAAGATGGTGCTCGATCTAGTCGAATGGTTTTTTCAACCTATCCGACTATGATAGGGGCGATCAGTGATCAAGAAGAAGTAAATCAACGCCCCTTCACTGTTGGGCACTTTGATCTCATCATAATTGACGAGTCTCACCGTTCTATTTATCAGAAATACAAATCAATTTTTGATTATTTTGATGCAAGGATTGTAGGATTAACTGCCACTCCGCGTCAAGATTTGGATAAAAATACCTATAGTTTCTTTAACTTGGAGAATGGTGTTCCAACATACGCATACGATCTGGAAGAGGCTGTCAAAGATGGCTATTTAGTAGCTTATCATTCGATTGAAACGAAGTTGAAACTACCTACGGATGGTCTACATTACGATGATTTATCTCAAGACGAAAAAGAATATTTTGATAGTCAATTTGAAGATGGTAGTTCTGAGAAAGATATTGATCCTGAGGATTTTAATACCTCTATTTTCAATAAAAAAACAGTCAAAATTGTTCTAGATGAACTAATGACAAGAGGGATTCAGACAGCTTCAGGTGACGAAATTGGTAAAACTATTATCTTTGCTAAAAACCATCGACACGCTGAATACATCAGAGATATTTTTAACGAACGCTATCCTGAAAAAGGAAGCGATTATGCTCAAGTGATTGATTATAGCATTAAGCATTATCAAACCTTAATTGATGATTTTAAAATTAAGGAGAAATATCCTCAAATCGCAATTTCTGTTGATATGTTGGATACAGGTATTGATGTACCAGAAGTTGTTAATTTAGTCTTTTTCAAGAAAGTACGCTCTAAAACTAAGTTTTGGCAGATGATTGGTCGTGGAACCCGTCTTTGTAAAGATTTATTCGGCCCTGAGCAGGATAAGGAAAATTTCTTGGTATTCGATTATAGTGATAATTTTGAATATTTCAAAGCTGATCCAAGAGAAGGAGATGGTCGTCACATTGTTTCTCTGACTCAACGTTTGTTTAACACCAAGGTGGACTTGATTCGTGAACTGCAGGAGCTTCGTTATCAAGATGATCAGTTTGCTAGAGAATACCGTCAACAACTCGTCTCAGAACTTCATGGACGTTTGGTGAGCTTAAATGAGTTAGACTTTAGGGTTCGTATGGTCTTAGATACAGTTTATACTTACAGAAAGTTGGAAAATTGGCAAAATCTAACGACCGTCACAAGTGAAACAATCCAGAAAGATCTTTCTCCGATTCTATTTGAAGAAAGTAAAGAGGACGAGATGGCGAGACGATTTGATTTATGGTTGTTTCAGATACAGTTAGGACGACTGTTGGCTAAGCCAGCAACTATCCATATATCTCAAGTTATGAAAACAGCTAAAGCTCTTGCCAGGGTTGGCAATATCCCTCAGGTTTTTGCACAGGCTGAAATCATCAGGAAAGTACAGGAACCAGAATTTTGGGAAGAAGTTGATTTATCTGAGCTGGAAAAAATACGCCTTGCTCTTCGAGATTTACTACAGTTTCTGGATAAAACGGAACGCACTGTATATTATGTCAATTTTGATGATCACATTCTTTCCACTGTCCATGATACTAAGCCATATTTACAAGTCAATGACCTGCGATCTTATAATGAAAAAGTTGAACATTATTTGAAAACTCATCTAGATGATGAAGCAATTTCTAAGTTATACCATAATGAAAAATTGACCTCTCAAGATTTACTTGCACTTGAAACATTGTTATGGGAAAAATTAGGTAGCAAGTCAGATTACCAACAACATTATGAAAATAAGGCAATTCCTAGATTGGTCCGTGAGATTATTGGTTTGGATAGAGAGTCTGCCAATCAAGTTTTTTCTAAATTTTTATCGGATGAGAGTCTCAATGCCAAGCAGATTTCCTTTGTGAAATTGATTGTAGATTACATTGTAGAAAATGGTTGTTTGGAGACTAAAGTTTTAACACAAGAGCCGTTTAAATCGTATGGTTCAGTTCAACTACTCTTTCAACACCAACTCCCTATACTTCGTAATATTGTCCAAACAATTGAACTCATCAATGATCGAGCTGGAGAAGCAGCGTAAATAATAAGAGGTTGTAAATGCAAACGCAAGAAGAAATGAATATTCTGGTACCTGAAAAATTAGCAGAAATTGAGCGTGATTATGATGTCACAGTTTTGTGGGCTATCGAGTCTGGTAGTCGTGCATGGGGCTTTGAGTCTCCTGACAGTGACTTTGATGTACGGTTTATCTACAAACACAAGCGAGATTTTTATCTCCGTTTGAATGAACAGCGTGATGTTATTGAGCTACCGATTGACGATACTTGGGATGTGAGCGGTTGGGATTTAGACAAAACTTTAAAACTCCTTTATAAGTCAAATCCTACACTGTTTGAATGGTTACAGTCTCCAATTGTTTATCAACAAACGGATTTTATCGAACGCATACGTCCTCTTGCCAACCAGTATTTTTCTGAGAAGAAAATGCTCCACCATTACTTGAACACTGCTAGAACTCAAATGAATAAGTATCTTTCAGGAGACAAGGTCAAACCTAAAAAGTATTTCTATGCGCTTCGTCCTATTTTGGCTTGTCGCTGGATCGAAAAATACCATTCTATTCCGCCGATTTTATTTGATGATTTGGTCAAAGAATTACTTCCGTCCCAAATGCAGGAGCATGTTTCAAGATTGCTTGACATTAAGATAAACGGTCCTGAAGGTATGGAAATTGAGCCTATAAAGCCAATTCAAGATTATATTTTAGATAATATCCAAGAGCTCGATGCCTACATCCAAAACGTTACTGAGAAGAAAAAAGAGTGGGAAACCCTAAATCAATTTTTCCTTGAAGAATTAGGCCACGACTGAGGTTGTTTATGGGGAAATGGACATGTAGATGCGGGCAAGCGATGAATGACCATAGGTCGCCCGATCCAAATGCTTATTCAGTTTATTCGGATGAGTTGTTTGAAGAAATCATGAATAAAGTTGACGACCATAATAAAATTTCTTATGATGATATTTCTGAAGCATCCTTTTATATGTGGAAATGCCCTGAATGTGGCAGTTTTATGGTTTTTGGCGAAGACGGGGATAGGGAACGCTTTACTTTTTATGAGCGCCAAGAAGCAGAAAAGGTTGAGCCTCTCTTTGATCCGAATCAAGAGCTAAATCTTGTTGTAGTTGAGTTTCAGGAGGGAGGGAATGGCTATACTTATATTTGTGATGACCCAAATATCCATATTGGACATGCTGTAGTTGTCCCAGTGGAGAAGGAAAATACTGAAAAAACTGCTCTAGTTGTACAGAAGTATCATGCCCTACCAAAGGATATCACTTTTCCTGTTGAAAAGTTAAAACGAGTCATCCGTAGATATTCACATTTCGACCCACACACTTCAAAAATCGTTTGTAGAAATTTAATTAAGCTTGGAAGAATTCTTGATGCTTCCTCTAAAAATTCTAAACCTGCTAATCAGCAATATTATAGTATCAAAACTCCCTTAGGCTATTTCTGGTTAGAATTAAATGGAGTTCCGATTCCAATGAAAATTACACAGATTCAAGTCAGAGATAAAAAGTACCAAGTGGATGGTGCCATTTATATTAAGCCTTCAGAGATTAACTGTAGAAAATTCTATGAACTGGAATTATGTGCAGATTTTGATATTGATGCTTCTAGATGGATTGATGTTCTTTCTGATGAAAATGTTTGGGGCAATAGCTGGGAACTAAATGGTCTTCAATTTGGTATTACTGCAGGGGAATCTCCAGAATTTGAAGACGAAGTTGTTGCAATAAAATATAGTCGTATCCCACTTTATTATGACTGGCACCCTGAATTTCAGGATTATTATGGTTTCAGTTTAGCCTGGAAAAAATACGAGTCTGATAGCGATTTGTCAATAGATTTCTATACAACGTAAGATGCAGGAGAAAAAGCATGAATCAAGCATGGGGATTATTGTTTGAGTGCAAGATTAATGAGGCTAAAAAATTAGTTGAAGCTGATTTTTTATTGTAAACTTGCACTAATTTTAGTTTATTAAATTTGATGGGCTATATCTATCTTGAAGAGCAAAATTATAACGAGTGCTTAAGTATCTACCAGCGTTATATTGACTTAGCCCGAATTAAAAGTGACCAAGAAAATGAACATATAGGCTATCATCAGTTAGCGATGGTTTACAGGGAAATGGGTCATTTTCAAAAAGCTCTACTCTATATCGATCAGGAAATGCAAATTATAAAAAAATATTTTCCCAATGATGCTTTGAAATTTTCTGTTAACAACTATGAACAAGGCTACCTTCGTTTAAAGTTGGGAAATCTAGAAGAGGCAGAAAGCTATATGCAAAAATCCCTAGATTTTGCTTTGACAACTGAGGACTTCATTGCCCAAGCTTGTTCCTATAGAGGGATGGGAGAGATTTATCTGAAGCAAAATTCAAATAAATCACGAGATTATTTTTATCAATCTATTCAACTCTTTGAAAAAGCTGAGGATAAAATTGGAGCAGACGAGGTAAGAGCTTTATTACAAAATGAGAAGTAGTCCAACTGAGCTGAAGAAAAACAGTAAAAAGCGGAGATTCATGGCGCAGAAAAGAGGCTAGTTCATAATTTCAACAACTGGAAACTATGAAGTTTGACTGAAAAAATCAAGCTTAGTGCATTTATATTATGTCTTCATTTTACAGAAACCGAAAGTAAATAACTATTTTTAATATAAAATTTTGTCTTTTATCATATTTTTTTGAAAAAAGCTAGTAATTTGACTGAAAAAATTTGCAATTCTCCACAAGAAAATATATAATATAGTTGAGATGGAAAAACGTTTTTCAAAAGGAGGTGCACATTATGTTCTTAGGATTCTACTTCCGTTTATGGTTCAGCATTTGGTGGCGTTAATAGAGGTTAGTGGTTGTTAAATTAAACTCAAATAGCTTTATGCCAGTAAGAAACTGAAATATTCAGTTTAATATGAGTTTTATTTTTTCTAGTAAATCAACGTTTTCTATCACAACTCTATTGCAGTTAAGCTATAATGTGTGATAATTGTCAACCCTATCTTATTAACATTTTTATGGTCTCGAGAAATCTTATTTCTTGGGACTTTTTCTATTGTTTGAAAGGTTGTGTGTTGATTTTGTTGAACTAGGAGAACAAAAAAGACAAGCTACTTTAAAAAGTAATTTGTCTGTTGTTGGGTCACTTTTTATTGAAACACACGATAAACGTAGGGATTTTCTGGTTTGTCTACTTTTGTGAAACTCTCAACTTCCAGTATTGGGAGATTTTGTTTGAGTTCTTTATGGTAGTGGAGGGTCAGGGTTCCTTTGGCGGTGATCCAGGTATTATCAGGATATTGGCGTGAGTTTCCCTTGGTCAGGAGTCCATATACTCCAGAGTCAGCGATACAGTGGATAATCCCAAAGCGAAAGAGGAACTGGCTATCTGGATGGCTAGGATCGTTATAGACAAAGCCTGTAAACTCGATTTTCTTCCCTTCAAACTCTTGTGGATAGTCATAGAGAACTTCCATTACTTCCATATAGTTTTCATCTGTGACTTGAATGGTTGGCTGGGCAAGGTATTTATCAGCTGTTGTCCTCATTTCCTTTTCATAAGCAGACTTGGAAAAATAGGTACTGGTATCGGGTTTGAGGTATTGACTGGATGTGCCTTCGCTTGCCTGAATAGCAGTATCGATTCCCTCAGCAAGTGGGAAATGATAACCTTTGGCAGATACGGTTTTCGAGTCCAAACTTACTGTCGGAAAGGCAACTCCAATCAATAGGGGTAGTGACAGTAAAAGGATGCTGATTCGTCTAGCTCGACGACTTTCAATATGGCTGTGAGAGTTGATTTTCTTGATCCAGATATAGAATTGGACCAGAGCCAATAGAAGAGAAAGGAGCATGGAGATATAGACTAGATAGGAATAGTGGAGGTTGATGTAGTGACTGAGCTTGCCAGATAGGTGCAGATAAAGGGTCAGAGCAAAATAACCTAGTAGAATGATAAATCGGATCATAGCACCCCCCCCAACATGTAAGAATAAAGCAAGACAAGCACTGTCACGATGCCCATGAATTGCCAGATGAAGCGTGCTTTTAGATAGTGTTTCATCATGAGGAGATTTTTGATATCAAGCATGGGACCAATGACCAGAAAAGCAAGGACTGGCGCTAGGCCAAAGCTCGAGAGGAGAGAAGCTCCGATAAAGGCGTCCGCCTCGCTACAAAGAGAGAGGAGAAAGGCAAGAAACATGAGCAAGAGAATCGCAAGGACTGGATTAGCACTGATAGAGGTCAGGATCCGAGTTGGGACATAGACCTGTACGATAGCTGCAAAGAGACAACCAAAGACCAAGTAACGCCCCATATCGAAAAACTCGTCAATAGCTTGTATAAAGACCTGAAAGACTTTTCTAGCAGGAGTCAAGTGTGAAAAGTCATGTTCATGACAAGTAATAGAATTCTCTTTTTGAATGGGTTCCTTCCAGAAAAATCCTAGGAAAATCCCCAGAACCAAAGCAATCACAATAGCTCCCAGAGATCGNAAGAAGGTAATTTTTAAGGAATTACCAAAGGCAGAATAGGTAGCGAAAAGAACGATAGGATTGATGATGGGAGCAGTCACCAGAAAGGGAACGGCTGTGTAGCTAGGGACTTTCTTTTCCAGAAAACGATTGATAATCGGTACGATTCCACACTCACAAGAAGGAAAGAGAAAGCCAATGAAGGTACCAAAAAAGATTCTTCCCCAACGATTGCGAGGAAGAAACTCATAAACTTTATCAGGTGTGATATAGACCTCAATCACCCCCGAAATGAGACTCCCAATCAGAACAAAAGGAAGGGATTCGATGATGATAGAGAGAAAAATAGCTCCCGCTTGTAAGATGCTAGGAGGAAGAGATTGAAAAATCGTCATCTATTTTTTCTTCTCAACTTTTTCTTTTTTGTCTTTATTATCTGGGAAAGTGACTTGTGTTAAGTCAGGAAGTTTAGCAAATTCTTCAAACATCTTGTCCAAGTCATCCGTTTTTGTAAATTTAACAGCCATGGGCTTACCTCTTTTCTAAATTCTACCTCTATTATACTATTATTTTGTGGAAATGGGATTATTTTGATAATCAAAGAGGTAAAAATAGGTAAGGGGAAACAAGGGCTGTTCCTTATGGTATAATAGTTTTATGGATAAAAAATATGAAAAAATCTCCCAAGATTTGGGTGTAACCTTAAAGCAAATCGATACCGTTCTAGGTTTAACAGCAGAAGGGGCGACGATTCCCTTCATCGCGCGTTATCGTAAGGACATGACTGGTAGTTTGGATGAGGTGGCGATTAAGGCCATTATCGACTTGGATAAAAGTCTGACAAATCTCAATGACCGCAAGGAAGCTGTCTTGACTAAGATACAAGAACAAGGCAAACTAACCAAGGAATTGGAAGAAGCTATCCTGGCAGCTGAGAAATTAGCAGACGTTGAAGAACTCTATCTTCCTTATAAGGAAAAGCGTCGGACCAAGGCAACCATTGCCCGTGAAGCAGGACTCTTTCCTCTCGCCCGCTTGATTTTGCAGAATGTAGATGGCTTAGAGAAAGAAGCTGAGAAGTTTGTCTGTGAAGGATTTGCGACTGGTCCAGAAGCCCTATCTGGTGCGGTTGATATCTTGGTAGAAGCCCTATCCGAAGATGTGACCTTGCGTTCACTGACCTATCAGGAAGTGTTGAGACACTCTAAAATCACTTCGCAAGTCAAGGATGAAAGTCTCGATGAAAAACAAGTTTTTCAGATTTATTATGATTTTTCAGAGACAGTTGGCAACATGCAGGGCTATCGAACTTTAGCCCTCAACCGTGGGGAGAAGCTAGGTGTCTTAAAAGTCGGTTTTGAACATGCGACAGATCGTATCCTATCTTTCTTTACTGCTCGTTTCAAGGTGAAAAATGCCTATATTGATGAAGTTATCCAGCAATCTGTTAAGAAAAAGGTCTTGCCTGCTATCGAGCGCCGTATTCGGACAGAATTGACTGAGAAAGCGGAAGAAGGGGCTATCCAACTCTTTTCTGACAACCTGCGCAATCTCCTCTTGGTTGCTCCACTGAAAGGGCGCGTGGTTCTAGGATTTGACCCTGCCTTTCGTACAGGTGCCAAGCTGGCAGTCGTTGATACGACAGGAAAAATGCTGACGACCCAAGTCATCTATCCTGTCAAACCAGCATCAGCTCGTCAGATTGAAGAAGCGAAGCGAGACTTAGCCGACTTGATTGATCAGTATGGCGTAGAAATTATTGCTATCGGAAATGGAACGGCTAGCCGTGAAAGCGAAGCCTTTGTGGCAGAAGTTCTGAAAGATTTTCCTGAAGTCAGCTATATTATCGTCAATGAAAGTGGTGCCTCTGTCTACTCTGCCAGCGACCTTGCTCGTCAGGAGTTTCCAGACTTGACCGTTGAAAAACGATCGGCTATCTCTATCGCCCGTCGTTTGCAAGATCCCCTTGCCGAATTGGTCAAAATCGATCCCAAGTCAATCGGTGTAGGGCAATACCAGCACGATGTCAGTCAGAAGAAACTGTCTGAAAGTCTGGACTTTGTCGTCGATACCGTGGTTAACCAAGTTGGTGTCAATGTCAATACAGCCAGCCCAGCTCTTCTTTCACACGTAGCTGGACTCAATAAAACCATCTCTGAAAATATCGTCAAATACCGTGAAGAAGAAGGAAAAATCACTTCACGCGCTCAAATCAAGAAAGTTCCTCGTTTAGGTGCTAAAGCCTTTGAGCAGGCAGCTGGTTTCCTCCGTATCCCTGAAAGTAGCAATATCCTAGATAATACTGGAGTTCACCCAGAGAACTATGCTGCGGTCAAGGAACTCTTCAAACGCTTGGATATCAAGGACTTGAATGAAGAAGCTCAAAGCAAACTCAAGTCCCTTTCAGTCAAAGAAATAGCGCAAGAACTAGACCTCGGTCCAGAAACCCTTAAAGATATCATTGCCGACCTTCTCAAACCAGGTCGTGATTTTCGTGACTCTTTTGATGCTCCAGTTCTCCGTCAAGATGTACTGGATATCAAGGACCTTGTGGTTGGTCAGAAGCTGGAAGGTGTGGTGCGTAATGTCGTTGACTTCGGTGCCTTCGTTGATATCGGGATTCACGAGGACGGCCTGATTCATATTTCGCATATGAGCCACAAATTTATCAAACATCCTAGCCAACTGGTGTCGGTCGGAGATTTGGTAACGGTTTGGGTTAAAAAAATCGATACTGAACGTGAAAAAGTCAATCTGTCGCTCCTAGCTCCAGATGAAACTGACTGAGTACGTTCAGTCTGTTTCCCTCGAAGACTTTGGTAGACCTTTCACACACCAAGCCCAGTGGAATTCTCGTCTGCGAACGACAGGTGGACGATTTTTCCCTAAGGATGGGCATTTGGACTTTAATCCAAAGGTTTATAATGAACTAGGTTTGGAAGTCTTTCGCAAAATTGTACGCCATGAACTCTGTCACTACCACCTTTATTTTGAGAAAAAGGGTTATCGCCATAGGGACCGAGATTTTAAGGAACTTTTGAAAGAAGTTGATGGACTGCGCTATGTACCGCCCTTGAAAACACAAACTCAAAGTGCCTACCTAGTCTATCAGTGCCAATCTTGCCAGCAAAGTTATCAGAGTAAGAGAAGAATTGATACCAAACGCTATCGCTGTGGAGTTTGTCGAGGTAAACTCGTCATCATAAATCGGCCTAAGGACTGATGTTGATAGTTCTGATTCATGCTATACTACTTGTAAGAATACCGAAAGAGGAAACAATCATGAATACAAAATTTTATAAAATGAGACGAAATCGTATGGTGTCAGGAGTTTTAGCTGGTCTATCAGACAAGTGGAAACTTGATGTAACCCTAGTCCGCTTTCTCTTCGCCATTTTTACTGTGGCAAATTTTGGGATTGGTGTGATTATTTACATCATCCTCGCCTCTATCCTGCCAACTAAGGAAGAGATTGAAGCCGAAATGTACGGAACCGGACCACGCAAACGCAAGGAAGCCCAGGCCATTGAAGACAATGATGGCTGGTTTTGGTGAGATTTAACAGGAAGTATTTATTATTTGCACTATGTTACTTAAAAGAAGCAGCATAAATGACTGAAAATCCCTTGTGGTTATTTAGCCACAAGGGATTTTGATATTTAAGTATATTCTTTTCCATCTTGAGAGAGATGAATTACCTGATCAGCCATTTTCCAGATACTAGGATTATGAGTTGCGATGATAATTGTTCTATTAGCATTACGAAGTTCAAGGAGAATTTCCATAATTTCCTTGGAATTTTTTGGATCTAGCGAGGCGGTAGGCTCATCGGCTAAAATTAAAGGAGGATCTTTCAGGATAATCTTAGCAAGTGCTACGCGTTGAGCCTCGCCACCAGATAATTCATAGATTTTTTGGTTGAGGCTTAGATAATCTAGTCTGACAGCTTGTAATGCTTGAAGAAGAAGTCTCTCTTTTTCTTGTTTCTTGTTCTGTTTTTTGCCAATCAGTCCCAGCTCAAGGTTTTCTCGAATGGTCTGACTTTCTAATAATCCGAAGTTCTGGAAGAGATAACCTAGCTCGTTACGATAGAATTCCTCATTTTTTAGAGAAGTCAAAGACTTTCCTTTGTAAACGATTTCTCCTTTGTCGAAAGTCTCTAGTTTTGCAAGCATATTGAGCAAAGTGGTTTTTCCACAACCACTGTCTCCTATCAAAGCATACACTATACCACTTTGAAAATTCAGATTCAAGTCTGAAAAAATAATACGAGAACCAAATTGTTTCCAAATATGTTGTAATTCAATCATACTATCCTCCTTTGATAATGCTAACATAGGTTTTACTTTCCTTCTTATCACAGATTTTCAATAGAAGAACGGCTAAACTTGAAAAGCTGAAAAATAGGATCAGGGTAATCCAGATATTCTTAGAAATAATGAAAGCTAGACCACTTCCGAGAAAGAGAGCTATTATTTGAGAAGTGATATATCTACTGTGTAATTCAAAGAAATAATAGCCTGCGATTTTTTTCAAGAATATGGTTTTGCGAAAGGCTTCAAAATAGAGCAGATTTAAACTTGTAAACAGCAAAATTGAAGTCAAAATAGCAAACATAGTACTCGCTAAGTTACTAAAAATTTCTATTTTAATTTTTTGATTAGACTTGCTACTGTATAATCGGTTGGTTAACTCTTGTTGCAAGATTGATTTTATATCTTTTTCATTTTTTTGTAGTTCTTCTGGGAGTATGGCAAGAATCTGTCCATCTTTGAGGGTGTTGATTTTTTGAAAGGTTTCTGATGTTAACTTTATACCTTCTTTTTTGAAGTAGTTAGGTGTTACATAGAGAATATTTTTTCCTTCCACACCATAAGGGTTATTTTCAGTTTCATTATGATTTGAGGTAGCTTGCTTAAGAGCTTGCTCAACTAGATTATGTTTAATAAGGAAGGCATTCTCATTATCTATAGCATGCTGAATAAAGTCAAACCATTTATCAGCATTTGTCTGCAGTTCATCTAAATTTTTCATCTGACTGGAACGCCCTGTTTGAAGAGTAACAACATTGGAGCGTTGTTCCCAAGTAGCTTGTCCAGCCTCATTTTTCTCAAGTATATGATAGTAAGTAGACATACGTCCAAATCCTACAATAACCAGTAGAATGGCAAGTACCTGACCAAAGTAGAGAATGCGTAGAATTGACTTGATTGGTAATTTTCCTTTGATGATAGAGAGGAGATGAACTTTTTTCAAAGAAATGGTAAAAAGAATGGCAATTAGGAGACTAAGTAAGAAAAGTAGGCTATTGTAAAGAATAAAAAGTATTCCTAAAAAAGTTTGAACCTCATAAGGATATCCTAGGGAAATGAGCAAGACACTTGCTATCAGCAAAGCAGGTAGACCAAAAAGAAGGATATCAAGTCCGTCTCTTGCGAGAGAACGAAAGAAGAGATGGCTCAGTTGTTCTCCAGAAATCAATCGAATCCCTGACTGAGAGAGAGATTGAATTTGGCCAATAACAATCAAAGCTAAGAAAGTCAGCAAAAAGATTAACATACTGGTAAGCTGATTAGGTTGGGTAAAGAGGGCAAGTACAAAGGATACTCTGTCATTTTCAAATGCATTCGCTTTTTCTAGTCCAAGTTCTTTCAGATGAGTGGCCAATTCTTGACTAGTTAGGGATCCGCTGATAATATTGTAGTTGTTGAGAAGATCGCTCTTGTGAATGCTTTCTTGACTTGCTGGAGGCATCCAGTCTGGGAGTTGCCCATCTCCAAAAGCTTCGTAGAGAGTTCTTGATTTTCCATCACCATCCACTTCCCAAATGGTTCTTGCGATGAGACTATTATGTTTCCTAGCAAGACTATCTAATTCTTGTTTGAGGGTAGTATAATCGGCTTGTCCACTGAGTACAGCCACACCTGGAAATAGGCGTTGAGGAAGAGCTTCTTTCCAAAAGGACAGAGTCGCAATGAGAAAGAAAGTTAAAAGAAGATTGCTGATGAAGAGAAAAACACGTTTCATAGGAACCTCTTTCTAAAAAGAGGGGCTGAACCTCCCTCCTTATAGCAGTGATACGAATGATAGTTTAGCACTTTTAAAAATAATTAGCAGAAAGCCAATTCTTTTAAAAGATGTTAAAGAAAGCCTTTTCATAATTTAATTTTACTATTATTTTAAGAATAAAACAAGCAATGACAGGACTTCTTTATAGTAGCTATTTTCAAAAAAATTCCTCAATCTTACAAAAATGTAAGATTAAAGTCTCTTTTGTAAGGTTAGGTTATGGCAGGCCGTCTTTTTTTGCGATAAACTAGACTCATAAAGAACAAAGGAGTAAAACCATGAAAAGAATCTTACAAAAGAAAAGAAGAAAACCAAGTCAAAAAGATATCGAGCGTGTTCAACTGGGATGCGCTATGATGCAAGCACAGTTTCAATTGATGGGATATTAAGAAGGAGAAAATCATGACACTTTTAGATGTAAAACACGTTCAAAAAATCTACAAAACACGTTTTCAAGGCAACCAAGTAGAAGCACTCAAAGACATTCACTTTACCGTAGAAAAGGGTGACTACGTTGCCATCATGGGGGAGTCTGGTTCAGGAAAATCAACCCTGCTCAACATCCTAGCTATGCTGGATAAACCAACTCGAGGTCAGGTTTACCTAAACGGAACAGACACAGCCACTATTAAAAATTCTCAGGCCTCTAGCTTCCGTCGTGAGAAGTTGGGATTTGTTTTCCAAGACTTTAACTTACTAGATACCCTGTCTGTTAAGGACAATATCTTGCTTCCGCTAGTGTTATCTCGAAAACCTATCACTGAGATGATGAAGAAATTGGTGGTAACAGCTGAAAATTTGGGCATCAACCAATTACAAGAGAAGTATCCTTACGAGATCTCTGGTGGTCAAAAACAGCGGGTAGCAGTAGCACGTGCCATCATCACTGAACCTGAAATTCTCCTTGCCGATGAGCCAACAGGAGCCCTTGACTCCAAGTCATCTGCAGCATTACTCGATGTATTTGATGAAATCAATGAGCGTGGCCAAACTATTCTAATGGTAACCCACTCAACAGCTGCAGCTAGCAGGGCCAAGCGCGTTCTCTTTATCAAGGACGGCATTCTTTACAACCAAATCTACCGCGGAGACAAGACAGAACGTCAGATGTTCCAAGAAATCTCTGATACCTTGACTGTCATGGCAAGCGAGGTGAACTAGTATGTTTCGATTGACCAATAAGTTAGCGGTTTCGAACTTAATCAAAAACCGTAAACTCTACTATCCCTTTGCTTTAGCTGTTCTCTTAGCTGTGACCATCACTTATCTCTTTTACTCATTGACACTGAACCCTAATATTGGCAAGATTCGAGGGGGAGAAAGTATTTCTGCGACCCTTGCTCTCGGTATGGTGGTTGTTACCATCGCTTCTGGAATTATTGTCTTTTATGCCAATAGTTTTGTTATGAAGAACCGCTCCAAGGAGCTAGGTGTATATGGTATGCTGGGTCTTGAAAAGCGCCATTTAATCAGTATGGTTTTTAAGGAGCTTGTTATTTTTGGTTCCTTAACCTTGACAGCTGGTCTCGGCTTAGGAGCCCTCTTTGATAAACTAATCTTTGCCCTTCTTCTGAAGCTGATGAAAATGAAAGTGGAGCTCGTTTCGACTTTCCAACCAATTGTCTTTATCCTAGTTCTCATCGTCTTTGGAGCTATCTTCCTAGGTTTGATTTTTATCAATGCCTTTCGTATCGCCCGCATGAATGCCCTTCAGCTCTCTCGTGAAAAGGCCAGTGGTGAGAAAAAAGGACGTTTTTTAGGCCTTCAAACCATTCTAGGTCTAATCAGTTTGGGAGCTGGTTACTATCTAGCAATAACAGTCGAAAATCCACTTTCTGCTGTTCTGATTTTCTTCGTAGCAGTCTTGCTGGTAATTTTTGGAACTTATCTTCTCTTCAATGCAGGGATTACAGTTTTCCTACAAATCTTGAAGAAAAACAAGCGTTACTATTACCAACCTAACAACATGATTTCCGTATCCAATCTTATTTTCCGTATGAAGAAAAATGCGGTTGGTCTAGCGACGATTGCTATTCTTTCAACCATGGTCTTGGTGACTATGTCTGCTACAACAAGTATCTTTAAAGCCTCAGAAAACTTCAAAAAGGTCATGAATCCACATGATTTCGGGATTACAGGACAGAATGTTGAAAAAGAAGACATAAATAAACTCCTAGACCAGTATGCTAGCGATAAAGGATTGACTGTCACAAAGAAAGAAGTCCTTACATACAGTAACTTTGGTGTGGCAAACCAAGAAGGTACGAAATTGACAATCTTTAAGAAAGGTCAAAATCGTGTTAAACCGAAAACTATTTTTATGGTCTTTGACCAAAAAGACTACGAGAATATGACGGGTCAGAAACTTGGACTTTCAGGCCATGAAGTTGGATTGTTTGCTCAAAACAAGCAACTTCAAGGTCAGAAAGAACTGACTCTGAATGACCAGACCTACACAATCAAAGAAGAAATCAAAAAAGATTTTATTCTTGAACATGTCCCAAATCAGTACAATACTCTAACTTCGGACTATAACTATTTGGTTGTTCCTGACTTGAAAGCCTTTCTAGAACAGCATCCTAACTCTTCCATCTTTAATCAATACTACGGTGGTATGAATGTAACGGCTAGTGAGGACGAGCAACTTAAAATTGCAGATGACTATTCAAAATTCGTTAACAACTTTAATAGAGAATTAAACAAAGAAGGAAGCTATGTTTACGGAAGTAATCTGGCTGATAGCAGTGCGCAGATGAGTGCTCTCTTTGGTGGAGTCTTCTTCATCGGTATCTTCCTCTCTATCATCTTTATGGTGGGAACGGTTCTCGTCATCTACTACAAACAAATCTCTGAAGGCTATGAAGATCGTGAACGCTTCATCATTTTGCAAAAAGTCGGTCTCGATCAAAAGCAAATCAAGCAAACCATTAATAAACAGGTCTTAACTGTTTTCTTCCTTCCTTTGCTCTTTGCCTTCCTACACCTCGCCTTTGCCTATCATATGCTTAGCCTCATCCTAAAAGTCATTGGGGTACTAGATGCAACCATGATGTTGACTGTCACTCTTTCCATCTGTGCCATCTTCCTCATTGTCTACGTTTTAATCTTTATGATTACCTCTAGAAGCTATCGCAAGATTGTGCAAATGTAAAAAAAGATACCTCGATATTTGTCGAGGTATTTCTTTTATCTTAGATACTAAAGAGTTGTCCCAAGAGGAAGGTTACACCCATGGTGAGAAGTCCGATACAGAGGTTACGGATCATAGCAGTTTTCGTAGGAGCCTTGCCTAGTTTAGCACTGGTATAACCAGTGACGAGAAGGGAGAGGGCTACGATAAAAACAGTAGCAGGGATGCGATAGTCACTTGGAAAGACGATAATGGAAAGCATAGGAGGAAGACTTCCCAGTACAAAGGCGATAAAGCTAGAGATAGCAGCATGCCAAGGATTGGTAAATTCTTCGTACTCGATACCGTATTTTTCCTCAACCAAGGCTTTGAGTGGATTTTTTAAAAAGGCCTTGTTGGTCAAGAGTTGGGCGGACGTTTCACACTCACCATTTTGAAGGTAAGCAGCATAGAGGGATTGTTTTGCAGATTCGATGTCCTTATTCAAGAGCAACTGTTCTCTGGCAACAGCGGCTTCCTCCGTGTCTTTCTGAGTGGATACAGAGACATATTCGCCACCTGCCATAGAAAAAGCACCAGCAAGGATAGCAGCCAATCCTGATAAAAAGATAATCCAGATATTGTTCGTCGCACTAGCAACACCGATGACGACTCCAGCGATGGAAATAATCCCATCATTAGTACCGAGAACACCTGCACGTAGGATATTAAGTCGGCCTGCAAAGTTTGCATCAATTTCATGTTTCAATTCTGTCATAGTCATCTCCTTTCTCTCCATTATAGAGAAAAGAGTAGGGGAATACAAACTTTTTAAACTATCTGAAAAAAGTTCTACGATTCTAATTTTTAGGCCCTTTCTAATTTTGCGAAAAATGCTACTTCAAATTCTCAAATATTAAATTTTCTGACAATTTATTGAAAAACTAAGGAAAGGATGTCATAATGGAACGTAAAATAAATTCAGGCTTCCTGAACCAATAGGAGTAACTAATGAAAAAACTAGGTGTTGTCCTTTTATCTTCTGCTTTGCTATTGACAGCATGTGCAGTCCGTTTTGAAAAATCAACCGAGACAAATGATTCCTCTAAGGTGACAGCTTTATCAGATGACAAACAAAAACTACTTGATAAGGCAACCGCAGATTATAAGACTTTTGTTCAAGGACAAATTGACAAACTCTTAACGGATACAGAAGGATTTGTCCAGCTTTTAAAAGACGGAAAACTGGAGGAAGCCAAGAAAGCTTATCCACTTGTTCGTATGGCTTATGAACGCTCCGAGCCAATCGCTGAGAGTTTTGGTGAATCTGACGTTAAGATTGACTTTCGTCTAGCAGACTATGTGGATGAAAATAAGACCGAGGAAGGTTGGTCAGGTTACCACCGTATCGAGCGTATCCTTTGGGAAGAAAACACAACTAAGGGGACCGAAAGTTATGGTGATCAGCTTGTCAATGATATCAAAGAGTTGAAGGCTAAGGTAGCGACTGTTGAAGTAGATCACAAGATTATGTTGACTGGAGCAGTTGACTTGCTCAATGAAGTAGCGACAAGCAAGATTACAGGTGAAGAAGAAATTTATTCTCATACAGACTTGTATGACTTCCGAGCTAATATTGAAGGTGCTGAGAAAATTTTCCAACTATTTAAACCTCTCCTTGAAAAATCAGATGCTGACCTAGTCAAAGAATTAGAAGCTGATTTCAAATCTGTTAATAGCTTGTTGGACAAACATATGACAGACAAGGAACACTATAAACTCTATACAGATTTGACAAAAGAAGACACCAAGGAATTGGCTGAAGCCGTGACAAAACTTGGTGAACCTCTATCACAAATGGGCAAATTTCTTGATGGAGAATAAGCAGTATGACTAAGAAAGACGAAAATTTTTTTGATAAAAAAATGGACCGTCGAGAATTTCTAAAAAAAGCGGGTATTGGAGGTGCTGGACTAGCACTAGGTCTCTCCGGTGCCTCCGCTTTTTTAGCGCCTAGGTTAGATAAGCAGGAAAAAATCTCGTACGGTAATGAAAAGATTGACTTTTATGGGAAACACCAAGCGGGTATCACGACCCCTATGCAGAAGAATATTTATTTTGTTGTCCTAGATTTGCATACGACAGATAAGGATAAGATTATCCAGCTGTTCAAGGATTGGACAGATTATAGTAGCAAGTTGGTAGAAGGAGAATTGGTCAAAAAAGATGGTCAGAATGCCCTCTTGCCTCCTAGTGATACTGGAGAAACAGTGGGGCTAAATCCTCATCGTTTAACGCTGACTTTTGGTGTGTCTGCTAGTTTCCTGAAAAAAATGAATTTGGAGCACAAGCGTCCTCAACTTTTTAGGGATTTTTCACCCTTTCCAAAGGAGCAACTGCGTGAAAAGTATACAGGGGGAGATATTGTTATCCAAGCCTGTGCAGATGACGAGCAAGTTGCTTTTCATGCTATTCGCAATCTTATCCGTAAAGGGAGAAATGCAGTGACCCTCCGTTGGAGCCAATCTGGATTTGCTGCTATTGGGGATCGTATGGAGACACCACGCAACCTTTTTGGTTTCAAAGATGGAACAGCCAATGTGACCAAAGAAAAGGATTTTGATCGTGTTGTCTGGGCCGACAGCAAGGACTGGATGGAAAATGGATCCTATATGGCCGTTCGTCGCATCCAGATGTTTCTCGATACCTGGGACCGAACCAATCTTGAAGAGCAAGAAAATACCTTTGGTCGCTACAAGGAAAGTGGCGCCCCCTTTGGTAAGAAGAATGAGTTTGATGAAGTTGATTTGAGTCTTTTACCAGATGATTCGCATGTTCGATTAGCCAAAGAGGTAGATAAGCCACTCTTACGAAGATCCTATTCATACTCGGATGGAATTGATGATAAGACTGGACAATTTGACACAGGTTTACTCTTTATCTCTTTCCAAAAGGATCCAGATCATTTTGTCAAGGTTCAAACCAACCTCGGAGCTACAGACAAGATGAATGAGTATGTAACCCACATCGGTAGCGGTCTTTTTGCCTGCTTTGGTGGAGTAGAGAAAGGAGGCTATATTGGTCAGAAATTATTGGAAGACTAACATTTGTTTCTTGGCTTTGTCTTTTCTCTTGTTAGCTAGTTCTCCTGTCGGTGCGAAGGAAAGTCTGAGTTCTTATTTTGTAAAGATTACGGATGCCTCTCAGGCTATAAAAAATGGAAACCAGGCAGAAGCCAAGGCCCTAGTTAGAGAAATGGCGACGGATTTTGAAACAGTAGAACATGCTGATTCAGAGGCTGGAAAGGTTGTCAAAGAGAAACTTGCTCTGTCAGGGGAGATTAGTGAAGAAAATCTGACACAGATTTCATCAGCTCTTCTTGCATTTGAGAAAGAGCAAAATCCGGTAGATCTTGTTGCTGAAAAAGAAAAGCTTGTTAGTCGGCTAAAACCACGTTTTGAGACTTTGGATAAGGCAATTTCTTCAAAAGATATAGAGCAAGTCCGAGAAGCCTATAAAAAGATGAATTCAACTTGGACACTCAATGAAAGTGCCGTCCGCGACAACAGTACAACTCATTACGGTCAAGTAGAAACTGCTATCTCTTTCTTACGCAGTAGTATTGAAATGGAGCCGACAGATTATGATGCTATCCAGTCTTCTTTTAATGACTTAAAAACTGCCATTGATAATTTCGTAGCTGGCAAAGAAGTGGCGACAAGTTCCTCCAAACTAAGTCTTAAAGATGGCATTGAGCTTCTCAAAAAAGCCTTGGAAGAATTTAAAGCTGGTAACCCGACGGCAGGGACAGCTGCCATGAAAGAGTTTATTACTATATGGCCAACTGTTGAAGGTTCTGTTAGTACGACCAATCCTTCCCTCTACACCCGAGTCGAAAGCGAAAGTCCTGTAATCATGGTCAAGGGAGGTGAGAAGGAATATCAAGAAAAATTAGAGAAACTGATTGCTGATTTATCTCAAATTGATACCAATGCAAGCTACAATGCTTTTGATGCTATGCTCATTCTCTTACGAGAAGGAGTAGAAGCCCTCTTAATCGTCATGGCCTTGGTCACAACACTAAAAGCAGCCAAGATGCGCAAAGGACTCAAGTGGGTATATGGTGGAGCACTATCAGGAGTAGCTGTAAGTCTAGTGATTGCATTTATACTACAAATCGCCTTTCCTGCTGTAACATCGGGGGCTAATCGTGAAATCATTGAAGGAGCTGTTGGTATTTTCGCAGTCGTTATGATGATTTTGATTGGTATCTGGCTTCACAGTAAACCCTCGGTCAAAAAATGGAATGATTTTATGGATAATCAAATGAAAACTGTGACCAAGGCAGGTTCATTCATTTCCATGTTTGCTCTTAGTTTTCTAGCTGTTTTCCGTGAAGGGGCAGAGACCATTCTATTTTACGTAGGTATTTTACCGAGAATATCTCGTTTTGAGTTTATTCTAGGTATTTCTCTAGCTTTGTTAGTCTTGCTGATTATTGCATTTCTGATGAACAAGGCTAGTCAATTCTTCCTACCTCATAAGATTTTCTTCCTACTGACGTGGATGATTTATGCTCTTGCTTTCAAGATGCTAGGTGTTAGCCTACATGCTCTCCAGCTGACAAATATGGCACCCAATCACCTGCTATCAAGTTTTCCAACTATCGACCTCTTGGGCATCTATCCAAGTTGGGAAGGTTTAGGAAGTCAGCTAGTCTTTTTGATAATTGTTTTGGTTGTCACATTGAGACAGGGTGAAAAGTAGATGGATACAAAAGAATTGACAATCGTTGAACATCTGGTAGAATTTAGAAAGAGATTCATTGCTGTTATAGCCTGCTTTTCTATAGTTTTCTGCGGAGCTTTATTGTTTGCTGATCAGCTTTATTACTATCTGACTCAGTCCTTTAATCAAAAGTTGATTGTATTAGGTCCAAATGACATTCTGTGGATTTATTTGCGCTTGGCGAGTCTGATGTCTTTTACCATTACGCTACCTTTTACAGTTTATCAGATTTGGAGTTTTATCAAACCAGGATTGAAAACAGAAGAAGCAAGAGCAATATTTGTCTATATTCCAGCTAGTTTTATTAGCCTCATACTTGGTCTGGCATTTGGATTCTACTTTGTGACACCAGCCTTACTTCAAGTGCTTTTAGGTCTTGGGGAAGGATTATTTGAAACTCAATTAACAGCGCAGAACTACTTAGCCTTTATTTTTCAAACAACCCTACCCTTGGGTTTCATCTTTGAATTGCCTGTCATCATCGCTTTTTTAACGTCGATCGGCTTGATTGGACCAGAGCTCTTAGTTACCTATAGACGTTATGCCTACTTTATTTTATTGGTACTAGCTGTTATTTTGACACCTGCTTATTTTATTAGCGATCTAGCTATGACTGTTCCTTTAGTCTCGCTCTATGAGCTTAGTATTGCAATTAGCAAGAGTATTGTAAAGAAAAAAATGAAAGGAGAAAAGAATGGGAATCTTACGTGATATCGGTGCTCCAGGATTGATTATCATCGTTCTAGGTGCACTCTTAATCTTTGGACCAAAACGTTTACCAGAACTGGGTGAATCAATCGGTAAAATGCTGTCTGAATTTAAAAAGGCAGTTAAAGGAGCTGGTGACCAAGATCAGGAAAAGTAATTTATTCCATCTTCATGCATAAAAACAAGAAAGTTAGGAACTGTAGCTGTCTAGGTCTAGGTGAGCAGTTTCCTAGCTTTTTATTGTATTCTTAAAAATGATTTTAAGTTTTCTTTAAGGTTTGTATTATACTCTGAAGAACTCTATATTAACCGAATGTTAAGTAAAAAATATAGAGGGAAATCTAATTTTATTTCTCAAATAGATAGTTTTCTGTCTTTTCTTCATGATAGAGGCAGATTGTGATATAATAGATGGTAATGAGTTTTTTAGAATAAACTAAAGGAGAATATATATGATCTATGCAGGAATCCTAGCTGGAGGAACTGGCACACGCATGGGAATCAGCAATTTACCAAAACAATTCTTGGAGTTGGGTGATCGTCCTATTTTGATCCACACAATTGAAAAATTCGTCTTGGAACCAAGTATTGAAAAAATTGTAGTTGGAGTTCATGGAGATTGGGTCTCTCATGCTGAGGACTTGGTTGAAAAGTATCTTTCTCTCCACAAGGACCGTATCATCATTACCAAGGGTGGTGCTGATCGTAATACTAGTATCGAGAAGATTATAGAAGCCATTGAGGCCTACCGTCCAATTACTCCAGAAGATATCGTGATTACCCACGACTCTGTTCGTCCATTTATCACACTTCGCATGATTCAGGACAATATCAAACTGGCGCAAAATCATGATGCAGTTGACACAGTAGTAGAAGCAGTTGACACCATTGTAGAAAGTACCAATGGTCAGTTTATCACTGATATTCCAAATCGTGCTCACCTTTATCAAGGTCAAACACCTCAAACCTTCCGCTGCAAGGATTTCATGGATTTGTATGGCTCCCTATCTGATCAAGAAAAGGAAATCCTAACGGATGCATGTAAGATTTTTGTTATAAAAGGGAAAGACGTTGCCCTAGCTAAAGGGGAATATTCAAACCTTAAAATCACAACTGTGACAGACTTGAAAATCGCGAAAAGCATGATTGAGAAAGACTAAGGCTATGATTAATCAAATTTATCAACTGACCAAACCAAAGTTTATCAATGTAAAATACCAAGAAGAGGACATTGATCAGGAGAATCATATCCTGATTCGTCCAAATTATATGGCTGTCTGTCATGCGGATCAACGTTACTATCAAGGGAAACGTGATCCAAAGATATTGGCTAAAAAGCTTCCTATGGCTATGATTCACGAGTCTTGTGGAACTGTTATTTCAGATCCAACTGGTACTTATGAAATCGGTCAAAAGGTAGTTATGATTCCAAATCAACCGCCTATGCAGAGTGACAAGGAGTTCTACGAGAACTACATGACAGGAACCTACTTCCTATCTAGTGGTTATGATGGCTTTATGCGAGAATTTGTCTCTCTTCCAAAAGACCGAGTTGTTTCTTATAATGACATTGAAGATACAGTTGCAGCCATTACCGAATTTGTGAGTGTGGGTATGCATGCTATGGACCGTTTCTTGAATCTCGCTCATAGTAAGCGAGAGCGCATAGCTGTTATCGGAGATGGTAGTTTGGCCTTTGTGGTTGCCAATATTATCAATTACACCTTGCCAGAAGCAGAGATTATCGTGATTGGTCGCCATTGGGAAAAACTGGAGCTCTTCTCTTTTGCAAAAGAGTGCTACATCACGGATAATATTCCCGAGGGTCTGACCTTTGATCATGGATTTGAATGTTGTGGTGGCGATGGAACAGGACCAGCTATCAATGACTTAATTCGTTATATTCGCCCTCAGGGAACGATTCTTATGATGGGAGTCAGCGAATACAAGGTCAATATCAATACACGAGATGCCTTAGAAAAGGGCTTGCTCTTGGTTGGTTCATCTCGCTCAGGACGCATTGATTTTGAAAAAGCAATTCAAATGATGGAAGTTAAAAAGTTTGCGAATCGTTTGAAAAATATTCTTTATATTGAAGAACCAGTGAGAGAAATCAAGGACATTCACCGTGTCTTTGCTACAGACCTAAATACTGCTTTTAAAACAGTATTTAAGTGGGAAGTGTAGGAGATGGAGGCTAATTGTGGAGAAACTCATCAGAGAAAAAATTTCTTCTTTGCTATCTGAAGAAGAGGAAGTCCTCAGTGTTGAACAACTGGGAGGCATGACCAACCAAAACTATTTGGTTAAAACAACCTCCAAACCCTATATTGTTAAGTTCTTCGGAAAAGGGACTGAAAAGCTCATCAATCGTCAAGATGAAAAATACAATCTTGAATTGTTGAAAGATTTGAATCTTGATGTCAAGAATTATCTTTTTGATATTGAGTCAGGGATTAAGGTAAATGAGTACATTGATTCTGCAACAACTCTTGATTCCACTTCGATTAAGACCAAGTTTGAAAAGATTGCCCCGATTCTACAGACCATTCATGCATCAGGCAAAGAACTAAGAGGGGAATTTGCTCCTTTTGAGGAAATCAAAAAATATGAATCCTTGATTGAGGGAGCTATCCCTTACGCCAATTATGAAGCTGTAAGAAAAGATGTATTTTCACTAGAGAAAAGGTTGGCTGATTTGGGTGTTGACAGAAAGCCTTGTCATATTGATTTGGTACCAGAAAACTTTATCGAGTCACCCCAAGGACGCATGTATTTGATTGACTGGGAATACTCTTCCATGAATGACCCGATGTGGGATTTGGCAGCTCTCTTTTTGGAGTCTGAATTTACAAATCAGGAAGAAGAAGATTTCCTAACCTACTATGAGAGTGACAAAACTCCAGTATCTCGTGAAAAGATTCGAATCTATAAAATTTTGCAAGATACCATCTGGAGTTTGTGGACAGTATACAAAGAAGCTCAAGGTGCTGACTTTGGAGATTATGGTGTGAGTCGTTACCAAAGAGCGGTTGACGGTTTGACCTATTATGGGGGTTTGGATGAAGAATAAAAATGGTGTTTCTTTTGGTCTGTTCTCAGGGATCTTCTGGGGGCTAGGTCTGACAATTAGTGCTTATATCTTTTCAATTTTTACCAATCTTTCGCCCTTTGTGGTGGCAGCGGCACATGACTTTTTGAGTATCTTTATTTTATTAGCTTTTCTCTTGATTAGAGAAGGGAAAGTTCGCTTGTCAATCTTTCTAAATATTCGAAATGTCAGTGTTATTATCGGAGCCTTGCTTGCTGGACCTATAGGAATGCAGGCCAATCTTTACGCAGTTAAGTATATCGGTAGTTCACTTGCGTCTTCAGTATCAGCTATCTATCCAGCAGTTTCTGTTTTACTAGCATTTTTCATTTTGAAACACAAGGTATCTAAGAATACTGTGTTTGGTATTTTGTTGATTATCGCTGGTATTATTGCCCAGACTTACAAAGTTGAGCAGGTTAATTCTTTTTATATCGGAATTCTTTGTGCATTAGTTTGTGCCATCGCCTGGGGAAGTGAAAGTGTTCTTAGTTCCTACGCCATGGAAAGTGACTTAAGTGAAATTGAAGCACTATTAATCCGCCAAGTAACCTCATTCTTGTCATACCTTGTCATTGTCCTCTTTTCTCATCATTCATTTGCAGAAGTAGCAGACGGACAATTGCTCGGTTTGATGTTAGTCTTTGCAGCATGTAATATGATTTCTTACTTAGCTTACTACATTGCTATCAACCGTTTACAACCTGCAAAAGCAACTGGATTGAACGTAAGCTATGTCGTATGGACAGTATTGTTCTCAGCAATGCTTTTAGGTACACCACTCGATATGGTGACCATTGTTACATCGCTTGTTGTCATGGCTGGTGTTTATATTATTATTAAAGAATAAAGGAGAATAGTGTGAAAGCAATTATCTTGGCAGCGGGGTTGGGGACTCGTCTGCGCCCTATGACTGAAAATACCCCTAAAGCCTTGGTTAAGGTCAATCAAAAACCTTTGGTAGAATACCAAATTGAATTTTTGAAAGAGCGTGGAATTGATGAAATCATCATTGTTGTTGGCTACCTCAAAGAACAATTCGATTACCTAAAAGAAAAATATGGTGTTCGTTTAGTCTTTAATGACAAGTATGCAGATTACAACAATTTCTACTCACTTTATCTTGTTAAAGAAGACTTAGCTAACAGCTATGTCATTGATGCGGATAATTATCTTTTCAAGAACATGTTCCGTAATGATATCAACCGATCTACTTACTTCAGTGTGTATCGTGAAGATTGTGAAAATGAATGGTTCCTGGTTTATGGTGATGACTATAAGGTTCAAGACATCATTGTTGACAGTAAGGCGGGCCGTATTTTGAGCGGCGTATCATTCTGGGATGCTCCGACAGCAGAAAAGATTGTTGGCTTTATTGATAAAGCTTACGAAAGTGGAGAATTTGTGGATCTCTACTGGGACAATATGGTTAAGGACAACATCAAAGAATTAGATGTTTATGTAGAAGAATTAGAAGGCAACAGCATCTATGAAATTGATAGTGTTAAGGACTATCAAAAGCTAGAAGAAATTTTATCTTCCATTAACTAAATAACATTAGAAATTAGTAACAGAAAGACCCATTTTGGTCTTTTTTTGTTTGAAATGCACGAAAATAGAATTTAAAAAGATTGTTTGATAATGATTATAATTAATTAACAAAACACAATCAACAAAAAAGAAACAAAATAAAACAAAAAGTATTGACAACGATTTCATATAGTGTTATACTTATAACGTAAAAGTTAATTGAAAGAAGGGAAACTGTTATGGGATTAGATCATTTCTTTGACAAAGACCTCGTGTTTTGCTTAGAAGCGGATAATCAAGAACAACTCTTTGATCAGGTGGCAACCTTATTGGAAGAACGAGAAATAGTGACTCCAACTTATCGTGAAGCCTTGATCACGCGTGAAAAGTCATTTCCAACTGGCTTAGATATGGAATTTCTGGGAAAGGACTTGCCAAATGTAGCGATTCCTCATACAGATATTGTTCACAATCTAGCTGAGAAAGTGGTGGTTGTTCGATTAGAAAAACCAGTAACTTTTCACAATATGATTGCTCCTGATAAGGAAGTGGAAGTATCTCTACTCTTCTTTATCATTAACAATTCAAGTTCGAGTCAAACAAATATTCTTGCTCAGTTGATGGACTTTTTCACAGGGAATAGCCATCTGGAAGATTTATCAAAAATTTCTGAACCAGAAAAACTTTATGCTTATATAGCTGAAGCGACAGCTTAATCTTGTCTATTAAAAAAATAAAATCGGAGGAAATCCTAATGATTAAAATTCTCGCTGCCTGCGGTGCAGGTGTAAACTCAAGTCACCAAATTAAAAGTGCTCTTGAAGAAGAACTCGCAAATCGCGGTTACGATGTTCACTGTGATGCAGTCATGGTGAAAGATGTAAACGAAGACCTTATCAAGGGATACGATATCTTCACGCCAATCGCTGCAACTGACCTTGGTTTTGAACCAGGAATTCCAGTAATTGAAGCTGGACCAATCTTGTTCCGTATTCCAGCGATGAGTGCTCCAGTATTTGACAATATTGAAGCAGCTATCAAGGAACACGGACTAAGCTAATTATTATTTTGTAAGATTCCATAAAAATAAAGGGAGGAACTATTATGGATGTCATTATCGAGCTAGCCAATAAGATTTTCAAGCCGGTCTTGGAAATGGGTGGTCCTATCATCATGCTGATCATCTTGACAGTATTGGCTCTACTTTTTGGAGTGAAATTCTCCAAAGCGCTTGAAGGTGGTATCAAACTTGCCATTGCTCTTACTGGTATTGGTGCTATCATCGGTATGCTCAACGGGGCTTTCTCAGCATCTCTTGCGAAATTCGTTGAAAATACTGGTATTCAATTGAACATCACTGACGTTGGTTGGGCACCACTTGCAACCATCACTTGGGGATCTGCTTGGACACTTTACTTCTTGCTTGTAATGTTGATTGTCAACGTTGTGATGCTTGCAATGAAGAAAACGGACACACTTGACGTCGATATCTTTGATATCTGGCACTTGTCAATCACTGGTCTTTTGATCAAATGGTATGCAGACAACAATGGTGTTAGTCAAGGAGTTTCACTTTTCATCGCAACTGCAGCAGTTGTCCTTGTAGGTGTTTTGAAAATCATCAACTCTGACTTGATGAAACCAACATTCGACGACCTTCTTAATGCACCAAGTTCATCACCAATGACTTCAACTCACATGAACTACATGATGAACCCAGTTATCATGGTTTTGGATAAGATCTTCGATAAAGTATTGCCAGGTCTTGATAAATATGACTTTGATGCTGCAAAATTGAACAAGAAAATCGGTTTCTGGGGATCTAAATTCTTCATTGGTTTCATTCTTGGTATCGTTATTGGTTTGATGGGAACTCCACACCCAGTTGCTGGTGTAGAAGGAGCCGATAAATGGGAACTTGTTATTAAAGGTTGGTTGAGCCTCGGTTTGACTGCCGGTGTCTGCTTGGAGCTCTTCTCACTTATCGGATCTTGGTTCATCGCAGCCGTAGAACCACTTTCACAAGGTATCACAAACGTTGCTACTAAACGTCTTCAAGGACGTAAATTCAACATCGGTCTTGACTGGCCTTTCATCGCTGGTCGTGCTGAAATCTGGGCTTGTGCCAACGTACTTGCACCAATCATGTTGATTGAAGCTGTGCTTCTTTCAAACGTCGGAAATGGTATCTTGCCACTTGCAGGTATCATCGCTATGGGTGTAACTCCAGCTCTCTTGGTTGTTACACGTGGTAAATTGCTCCGTATGATTATCTTCGGAACACTCTTGTTGCCTCTCTTCCTTCTTTCTGGTACTCTTATCGCACCATTCGCAACAGAACTTGCTAAAGGTGTAGGTGCCTTCCCAGAAGGTGTGAACCAATCTCAATTGATTACTCACTCAACTCTTGAAGGACCAATTGAAAAACTATTTGGTTGGGCAATCGGTAATGCTACAACGGGTGATATCAAAGCAATCCTTGGTGCAGCAGTTTTCCTTGTATTCTATGTAGGTATCTTTGCTTGGTATAGAAAACAAATGATCAAACGTAACGAAGAATACGCAGCAAATGCTAAATAATTCGCTCCTATAAAATGTAAATTGTGAAAACTAGGTTGTTAATTTCCTACATTGGGAGTGGCAACCTAGTTTTTTATATAAAGATCTAAAAATAGTTGGAGAATATTATGGTAATTGAAATCAAATCAGACCAGTTAACAGTCCAGTTTAAAACCTTAGGTGGTGCCTTGTCGTCGATCAAGGATCGAGAAGGCATTGAGTATCTGTGGCAAGGAGATGCCACTTACTGGAGTGGACAAGCTCCAGTACTTTTCCCAATCTGTGGCTCTTTAAGAGAAGATACAGCCTTCTACAGTCACGCAGATGGAACGGAGACGAAAGGAAACATTCCTCGTCACGGTTTGGTCCGTAAAAAAGAATTTGAATTAGTTGAACAGACAGAAAACAGTGTTACTTTTGCTATCGAAGATGATGAGAATACTTATCAAAACTATCCTTATCATTTCCGCCTTGAAATCACTTATCTAGTGACTGGCAAGACTGTTCGTACTCAATACAAGATTTTCAATAAAGAAACGAATAAAGTAATGCCATTCTTTATAGGAGGACATCCAGGGTTTAATTGCCCTCTGCTGGATGGCGAAACTTATGAAGATTACTATTTAGAGTTTGAGAAAGAAGAGACTTGCTCTGTTCCCCGGCCTTTCCCAAAAACAGGAATGTTAGACTTCCAAGATAGAAGTCTATTGTTGGATGGGCAAAAAGAATTAGACCTTAGCTATGATTTGTTTAGCACAGATGCAGTGACTTTGGATGAGTTGCAATCTAAAACAATTGCCCTTCGTTCTCGTAAGCATGAGAAGGGATTAAAAGTACACTTCCAAGAGTTCTCAAATCTCATCATTTGGTCAACTTTGAATAAGGGACCATTCATTGCGTTTGAACCTTGGTCAGGTTTATCAACTTCACTTGAAGAAGGAAATCATCTAGAAGATAAGAAAAACGTTCGTCTCTTAGGACCAGGCAAAGTTGATCAGATTGGTTTTGATATTGAAATCTTTTAAATAAAAAATAAAACACAAAAACAAACATTAACTGTTGACTTTTTCCAAAAATAGGAGTATATTATGTTTGTAAGCAACAAATGATGTTTGTAACAAACAAATAATCACTTGTTATATTCTCTTTCGCGGAGAAAGATTGTTTCTAGGAAATTGATTTCCTGTATTTGGATAAGGTGTTATTCATCTCATTCAATCAAATTTGTCAATAAACTGCTAGAAAGTCTTTTGTAGGTAAACTGCTAGCTATAAAAGTCTTTACTGGCCTAGAATAATAAAAAGGAGTATACAATATGTCTATTGTTATCGGTGCAGATGCTGCAGGTTTGAGATTGAAAGAAGTTGTGAAAGACTTCTTGGAAAAAGAAAACTTCCACGTTGTGGATGTTACAGCTGAAGGTCAAGATTTTGTTGATGTGACTCTTGCTGTTGCTGCAGAAGTAAACAAAGAAGAACAAAACCTTGGTATCGTGATTGATGCCTATGGTGCTGGTCCATTCATGGTCGCAACTAAAATCAAAGGAATGGTTGCTGCAGAAGTTTCAGACGAACGTTCAGCTTATATGACTCGTGGACACAACAACTCTCGTATGATTACTATGGGAGCAGAAACAGTTGGTGACGAATTGGCTAAAAACATTGCAAAAGGTTTCGTTAATGGTAAATACGACGGTGGACGTCACCAGATTCGTGTCGACATGTTGAACAAAATGTGTTAAATAGATTACAGTAAGAAAGGTAAGTTAAAAATGAGAATTGCAATCGGATGTGACCACATCGTAACAAATGAAAAAATGGCGGTTTCAGAATTCTTGAAATCAAAAGGACATGAAGTCATTGACTTTGGTACTTACGATCATGCGCGAACACACTACCCAATTTTTGGTAAAAAAGTTGGTGAAGCTGTTACAAGCGGTCAAGCTGATCTTGGGGTATGTATCTGTGGTACTGGTGTTGGTATCAACAACGCTGTAAATAAAGTTCCTGGTGTCCGTTCTGCCTTAGTTCGTGATATGACAACAGCTCTTTATGCAAAAGAAGAACTCAATGCCAACGTTATCGGTTTCGGTGGTAAGATTACTGGTGAATTGCTCATGTGTGATATCATTGAAGCTTTCATCAATGCTGAATACAAACCATCAGAAGAAAACAAAAAATTGATTGCTAAAATCGAGCACGTTGAAACTCACAATGCTCATCAAGCAGATGCAAACTTCTTTACAGAATTCCTTGAAAAATGGGATCGCGGTGAATACCACGACTAAGAGGTGACGTATGATTTTAACAGTCACAATGAATCCATCCATTGATATTTCTTATCCTTTGGATGAATTGAAAATTGATACTGTCAACCGTGTAGTGGATGTAACCAAAACGGCTGGTGGGAAAGGTCTTAATGTTACGCGAGTTCTTTCAGAATTTGGTGATTCTGTTGCTGCTACTGGTTTGGTCGGTGGTAAACTTGGTGAGTTTTTGGTTGAAAATATCGATAATCAAGTAAAGAAAGATTTCTTCTCAATTCAGGGAGAAACTCGTAACTGCATCGCTATTCTCCACGGAGACAACCAAACAGAAATCCTTGAAAAAGGACCTGAAGTTCTGGAACAAGAAGGGCAAGATTTCTTGGCTCATTTCGAAAATCTTCTTGACACTGTGGAAGTAGTAGCAATCTCAGGTAGTCTTCCAGCTGGCCTTCCAGTTGACTACTATGCAAGCTTGGTAGAACTTGCTAATCGCGTAGGAAAATCAGTTGTTCTGGACTGCTCAGGTGCTGCCCTTCAGGCGGTTCTTGAATCACCGCACAAACCAACAGTAATTAAACCAAATAACGAAGAATTGTCTCAGCTTCTAGGCAGAGAAGTTTCTGAGGATTTAGATGAATTAAAAGAAGTTCTTCAAGAGCCTTTATTTGCAGGGATTGAGTGGATTATCGTTTCACTTGGTGCAAGTGGTGCTTTTGCAAAACATGGGGATACTTTCTACAAGGTAGATATTCCTAGAATTCAAGTAGTTAATCCTGTCGGATCTGGAGATTCTACTGTTGCAGGTATTTCATCAGGTCTTCTTCATAAGGAATCTGATCAAGAACTCCTTATCAAGGCCAATGTTCTTGGTATGCTCAATGCCCAAGAAAAGATGACAGGTCATGTCAATATGGCCAACTATCAAGCTTTATATGATCAATTAATAGTAAAAGAGGTATAAAATGGTTTTAACAGAAAACAAACGTGCATGCTTGCAAAAACTCTCTGACGAGAATGGCATTATCTCAGCTCTTGCCTTTGACCAACGTGGTGCTTTGAAACGCCTCATGGCTCAATACCAAACAGAGGAGCCAACAGTGGCTCAAATGGAAGAACTCAAAGTCTTGGTTGCAGATGAATTGACCAAATACGCATCATCTATGCTTCTCGACCCTGAGTATGGTCTTCCAGCTACAAAAGCGCTTGCTCCAAATGCTGGTCTTCTCCTAGCTTATGAGAAAACTGGCTACGACACAACAAGCACTAAACGCTTACCAGACTGCTTGGATGTTTGGTCTGCAAAACGCATTAAAGAACAAGGTGCGGATGCAGTCAAATTCTTGCTTTACTACGATGTAGACAGTTCTGACGAACTCAACCAAGAAAAACAAGCCTACATCGAACGCATCGGCTCTGAGTGTATGGCAGAAGACATTCCTTTCTTCCTTGAAATCTTGGCTTACGATGAAAAAATCGCTGACGCAGGTTCTGCAGAATACGCGAAAGTAAAACCACACAAGGTTATCGGTGCCATGAAAGTCTTCTCAGACCCACGCTTCAACATCGATGTCTTGAAAGTGGAAGTTCCAGTCAATGTTAAATACGTTGAAGGCTTTGGTGATGGTGAAATCGTTCATACACGTGAAGAAGCAGCAGCCTTCTTTAAAGCACAAGATGAAGCAACGAACTTGCCATACATCTACTTGAGTGCGGGAGTATCAGCTAAACTCTTCCAAGAAACACTTGTCTTTGCCCACGAATCAGGCGCAAACTTCAACGGAGTTCTTTGCGGCCGTGCAACCTGGGCTGGATCAGTTGAAGCTTACATCAAAGACGGTGAAGCAGCAGCTCGCGAATGGCTACGTACAACAGGTTTTGAGAACATTGACGAACTTAACAAAGTTCTCCAAACCACAGCGACTTCATGGACTGAACGTGTATAAGTTTTCCCCCTCCTAATCTTAGGAACATTGATCTAAATAAAAATTTTTAAAAAAGTTGAATGTAAAGGTTTACAAAAAAACTTACTTGTGCTATACTTAAATCACAAGTTAATACAAGGTGAGTGTTACTAAGTAATATTAGGCATGATCACAGGTGGATTAGAAATCAAAGGATTTTCTAGTTCATTTGTGGTCATTTTTTGTACTCATATACCTTTAAGATATAAAAGGAGGTTGACATGTATCGAATTCTAAACCCAATGAATCACAACGTCTCGCTTGTCAGAAATGATAAAGGAGAAGAAGTGATTGTGATTGGTAAGGGGATTACATTTGGGAAAAAGAAGGGGGATTTGATTGCTGAAGATCAAGTTGAAAAAATCTTTCGGATGAAGACAGAAGAGTCCAGAGAGAACTTTATGGCTCTCCTCAAAGATGTTCCGCTTGATTTTATCACAGTAACCTACGAGATCATTGATAATCTTTCTAAGAAATATCACTATCCGATTCAAGAATATCTCTATGTGACCTTGACAGATCATATTTACTGTTCCTATCAAACTCTAACACAAGGAAGATACAAGGATAGCAATCTGCCGGACATTTCTGCCAAGTATCCTATCGCTTTTCAAATTGCTAATGAAGCTTTTGAAATTTATCGTCAGAAGTTGACAGATAATTTCCCCGAGGATGAAATTATTCGGATCGCTTATCATTTCATCAATGCCGAAGGGGAGAATGAAGTTCAAGTGGTTGAGTCGATTGATAAGAGGAAAGAAATTCTCAGGAATGTCGAAGAAGTGCTAAAGGGTTATGCGATTCAACGAACCAAAAAGAATAACCATTTCTATGATCGCTTTATGATTCATCTCAACTATTTTTTGGATTATTTAGACCGTTCCAGAGATGATAATCAATCGCTTCTAGATATGGAAGACCATATCAAACAATCCTATCCAAAAGCGTTCGAGATTGGTTCCAAGATTTATGATGTGATTACGCAACATACGGGTCTTGATTTGTATAAAAGTGAGCGAGTTTATCTAGTTCTACATATCCAACGTTTATTGTCATAAAAATTTAATTAAAAATACATAAGGAGAATTCTATCATGAATAGAGAAGAAGTAACATTGTTAGGTTTTGAAATCGTAGCCTATGCTGGCGATGCTCGTTCAAAACTATTGGAAGCCTTGAAGGCTGCTGAAGCTGGCGATTTTGCGAAAGCAGATAGCTTAGTCGAGGAAGCTGGTGGCTGTATCGCCGAGGCTCATCACGCGCAAACAAGTCTATTGACCAAGGAGGCAGCTGGTGAAGATTTGGCTTATAGTGTGACCATGATGCATGGTCAGGATCACTTGATGACTACCATTTTGTTAAAAGATTTGATGCACCATTTAATCGAACTCTACAAGAGAGGAGTTAAGTAATGAACAAACTAATTGCATTTATTGAGAAAGGAAAACCTTTCTTTGAGAAATTATCTCGTAATATCTATCTTCGTGCTATTCGTGATGGTTTCATTGCAGGTATGNNCGTTATTCTCTTCTCAAGTATCTTTATCTTGATTGCCTTTGTACCAAACTCATGGGGCTTTAAATGGTCTGACGATGTTGTCACTCTCCTCATGAAACCTTATAGCTATTCAATGGGAATTTTGGCTCTCTTGGTAGCTGGTACAACAGCTAAGTCATTGACCGACTCAGTAAACCGTAGCATGGAGAAAACCAATCAAATCAACTATATGTCAACATTGTTGGCAGCAATTGTTGGTTTGTTGATGTTGGCAGCTGATCCAATTGAAGGTGGTTTCGCGACAGGTTTCCTCGGGACAAAAGGTTTGCTTTCAGCCTTCCTTGCTGCCTTTGTTACTGTATCCATCTATAAGGTTTGTGTTAAGAACAACGTCACTATTCGTATGCCTGACGAAGTTCCACCAAATATCTCACAAGTCTTTAAAGATGTGATTCCATTCACTCTATCAGTGGTTTCTCTTTATGCTCTTGATTTACTAGCTCGTCATTTTGTTGGTGCAAGCGTAGCTGAATCAATCGGTAAATTCTTTGCACCATTATTCTCTGCTGCTGATGGTTATCTAGGTATTACGATTATCTTTGGTGCCTTTGCCTTCTTCTGGTTTGTTGGTATCCATGGTCCATCTATCGTTGAACCAGCAATCGCAGCTATTACCTATGCAAATGCCGAAGTCAACTTGAACCTTCTCCAACAAGGGATGCATGCAGACAAGATCCTTACTTCTGGTACACAAATGTTTATCGTTACCATGGGTGGTACGGGTGCGACACTGGTTGTTCCATTCATGTTCATGTGGTTGACAAAATCCAAACGGAACCGTGCAATCGGACGCGCGTCTGTTGTACCAACCTTCTTCGGAGTTAACGAACCAATTCTGTTTGGTGCACCGCTTGTCTTGAACCCAATCTTCTTTATTCCTTTCATCTTTGCGCCAATTGCCAACGTATGGATCTTTAAATTCTTCATTGAAACGCTTGGCATGAACTCATTTACTGCCAACCTTCCTTGGACAACACCAGGTCCGCTCGGTATTGTTCTCGGTACAAACTTCCAATTCTTGTCATTTGTACTTGCTGCTTTGTTAATCCTTGTTGACGTAGCCATCTACTATCCATTCCTCAAGGTTTATGATGAACAAATTCTTGAAGAAGAGCGTTCAGGTAAAGCCAATGATGAATTGAAAGAAAAAGTAGCAGCAAACTTCAATACTGCCAAAGCAGATGCTATTCTTGAAAAAGCAGGTGTAGAAGCAGCGCAAAACACAATCACAGAAGAAACAAATGTTCTCGTTCTCTGTGCAGGAGGAGGTACAAGTGGTCTCCTTGCAAATGCTCTAAACAAAGCAGCTGCAGAGTACAATGTCCCTGTCAAGGCAGCAGCTGGTGGCTATGGAGCTCACCGTGAAATGTTGCCTGAGTTTGATCTGGTTATCCTTGCTCCTCAAGTTGCTTCAAACTTTGAAGACATGAAGGCCGAAACCGACAAACTTGGTATCAAACTTGCTAAGACAGAAGGTGGCCAATACATTAAACTGACTCGCGATGGAAAAGGCGCTCTTGCCTTTGTTCAAGCGCAGTTTGAAGAATAAAATGTAAATAGCGAAGAAGTGAGATGGAGGAACTCCTCCCAACTATACCCCCATCTCATTTCTATTTCTTGAAAGGTGAATCAAATGACAAAAACACTTCCAAAAGACTTTATTTTTGGTGGGGCAACAGCAGCCTACCAAGCAGAAGGTGCTACACATACTGATGGTAAAGGGCCAGTCGCCTGGGACAAATACCTCAAAGATAACTACTGGTACACTGCTGAACCAGCCAGTGATTTCTATCACAAATACCCAGTTGACCTCAAACTTGCAGAAGAGTATGGTGTCAATGGTATCCGTATTTCAATCGCTTGGTCACGTATCTTTCCAACTGGTTATGGGAAGGTTAATGACAAGGGGGTTGAGTTCTATCATAATCTATTTGCAGAGTGCCACAAACGGCATGTTGAGCCCTTCGTGACCCTCCATCACTTTGACACGCCAGAAGCACTTCATTCAAATGGAGATTTCCTGAACAGAGAAAACATTGATCACTTTGTGGATTATGCAGCCTTCTGTTTTGAAGAATTTCCTGAAGTTAACTATTGGACAACCTTTAATGAAATTGGACCGATAGGAGATGGTCAATATTTGGTTGGGAAGTTCCCTCCAGGTATCCAGTACGACCTTGCCAAAGTCTTCCAATCTCATCACAATATGATGGTGTCGCATGCGCGTGCAGTAAAACTTTTCAAGGATAAGGGATACAAGGGTGAAATTGGTGTGGTTCATGCTCTGCCTACTAAATATCCTCTGGATCCCAAAAATCCAGCAGATGTTCGTGCAGCTGAGTTGGAAGATATCATTCACAATAAATTTATTTTGGATGCGACTTATCTAGGACGATATTCTGAAGAAACCATGGAAGGTGTCAACCATATCTTAGCAGTCAATGGTGGAAGTTTAGATCTGCGTGAAGAAGACTTCACTATGCTAGAAGCTGCAAAAGACCTGAATGACTTCCTTGGAATTAACTACTACATGAGTGATTGGATGCAAGCCTTTGATGGCGAAACAGAAATCATTCATAACGGTAAGGGTGAAAAAGGAAGCTCTAAGTATCAGATTAAGGGAGTTGGACGTCGAGTGGCGCCTGACTATGTCCCACGTACGGATTGGGACTGGATTATCTACCCTCAAGGTTTGTATGATCAAATCATGCGCGTGAAGAAAGATTACCCAAACTACAAGAAAATCTACATCACAGAGAATGGTCTCGGATACAAAGATGAGTTTGTGGATGGGACAGTCTACGATGATGGACGGATTGATTATGTTAAGAAACATATGGAAGTGATTGCAGATGCAATCGCTGATGGAGCCAATGTCAAAGGCTACTTTATCTGGTCGCTGATGGATGTCTTTTCTTGGTCAAATGGCTATGAAAAGCGTTACGGCCTCTTCTATGTTGATTTTGAAACCCAGGATCGCTATCCAAAGAAATCAGCTCACTGGTACAAGAAACTAGCTGAGACACAACTTATTGAATAAAATTCAACAAAAATTCCCCGCCAAAAGGCAGGGGAATTTTTATGGTTTTGATAAAAGAATGGTTGTTTGTTTCGACAGCTCTTCAAATGTCTCCTGACTCAGTTTGGCATCTGAAACGATGGTATCAATCTCTGAGATATTGTAGAAAGTGTAAAAATCAAACTTATTAAACTTGCTGTGGTCTGCCAGTAAGTATTTTTTATTGGCATTGTTCAAGGCGATTCGTTGTACCTCGCCCTCTTCTTCACTGAAAGTAGCAATTGCCTTATCCTTAATACCATTACAGCTTACAAAAGCTTTAGAAAACTGAAGATTGGCTAAATCCTGCAGGGTAAGTGTTCCCACAAAAGCTCCAGTGATAGAGCGATAATTTCCACCAATCAAAATCAAATCTGTTAGTTTTCGTTCGTTTAGGATGAGAAAAACAGGAAGACTGTTTGTTACAACACGAATGTTATCGATAGGGAGCTCACGAGCAAAACATTCTAAGGTTGTTCCTGGCCCGATAAAAATAGTTTCACCTTCGTCAATCAAATGACCAGCAAAACGGCTAATTTCTTGTTTTTCAGCAATCTGCAAGCCTTGTTTTTCAACGTTTGAGCGTTCGTTGTTTAAGAGAGAACCTGTACGAAGTTTTTCAGCGCCACCATGCACACGGACCAGCAAATCCTTGTCTGCCAATTCTTGTAAGTAGCGGCGAGCTGTCATATCTGACACATCCAGACTCTCCATAATCTCTTTTACAGTAATAGTGCCTTTTGTGTTTACTGCTTCTAGAATACTATCTAGTTTTTCTTGCTTTAGCATCCTTATCACCTCGATTTCTACTATTATTATCTTACCATAAAACGCTCAATCAATCAAATAGAAAAAAACAAAATAAAACAAAAACAAAAATATCATGGTTGTTTTAAACAAACCATGATATTTTGAATGATTGGTCAAATTAGTCTAAACCGTAGTTGTAATCCTCGTCTTGCATGGCTTCAACTTCACCAAGGAGGTAACCATTTCCGACTTGAGAGAAGAAGTCGTGGTTAGAAGTTCCTGTTGAAATTCCGTTCATAACGATTGGATTGACATCATCAGCTGAATCTGGGAAGAGTGGATCTTGTCCTAGGTTCATAAGGGCCTTATTAGCATTGTAACGAAGGAAGGTTTTAACTTCCTCAGTCCAGCCAACACCGTCATAGAGGCTTTCTGTATAGCCCTCTTCGTTCTCGTAGAGAGTGTAGAGCAGGTCGTACATCCATTCTTTGAGCTTTTCTTGCTCTTCTTCAGGTAATTCGTTAAAACCAAGTTGGAATTTGTAACCAATATAAGTTCCGTGAACAGACTCATCACGAATGATCAGTTTGATGATTTCCGCAACATTGGCCAGTTTGTTGTTACCGAGATAGTAGAGGGGCGTAAAGAAACCAGAGTAGAAGAGGAAGGTTTCAAGGAAAACGCTGGCAACTTTCTTTTCCAGCGGGCTACCATTGAGATAGATTTCATTGATAATTTCCGCTTTTCTTTGTAGGTAGGGGTTAGTGTTGGTCCATTCAAAGATTTCTTCGATTTCAGCCTTGGTATTCAAGGTTGAAAAGATAGAAGAGTAAGATTTTGCGTGGACAGATTCCATAAACTGGATGTTGTTGAAAACAGCTTCCTCATGCGGTGTACGGATGTCTGAGCGAAGTGCTTGAACCCCTGTTTCAGATTGCATGGTGTCCAAAAGGGTCAAACCACCAAAGACTTTTCCAACCAAGTCTTTTTCTTTGTTTGATAGTTTTCTCCAGTCGTCTAGGTCATTTGACAAGGGGATACGCGTATCGAGCCAGAATTGCTCTGTCAGCTTTTCCCAAGTTGATTTGTCGATGACATCTTCGATGGCATTCCAGTTAATGGCTTTGTAGTAAGTTTCCATTTGAAATCTCTTTCTGTATGTAATAATGCGATTGCCGAATCATCTCTATTTTATCATAGTCTGAGAAGAGTATCGCACAAAAAGTCGGAAACCCGACTTTTTAGTTTTTCATAGTATTTAAGATACTTATCAAGTTTTGTCTGGCGGTTAACTTAATCAGTAGTCTGAGAAAACGTGGCTGCCTCAGATAAAAATTAAATCACACAGCTTTCACATTGGTTAGCACCGACTTCTCCACCATCGTCTGTAAAGGTACGGACGTAGTAGATAGACTTGATACCCTTGTTAAAGGCATAGTTACGAAGGATAGATAGGTCACGTGTCGTTTGTTTGTTTTCTTTCTTCCATTCGTAAAGACCTTTTGGAATGTCGCTACGCATGAAGAGGGTGAGTGAAAGCCCTTGGTCCACGTGCTCAGTCGCAGCAGCGTAAACATCAATCACCTTACGCATATCCATGTCGTAAGCAGAAGTGTAGTAAGGGATAGTATCTGTTGACAAACCTGCAGCAGGATAGTAGATTTTACCGATTTTCTTCTCTTGGCGTTCTTCAATGCGTTGCGTAATCGGGTGGATAGATGCAGAAACATCGTTGATGTAACTGATAGAACCATTTGGAGCTACAGCAAGGCGGTTTTGGTGATAAAGACCATCTGCTTGAACCTTTTCGCGAAGTTCAGCCCAATCAGCAGCACTTGGAATAAAGACATCTTTGAAGAGTTCTTTAACACGGTCTGATTTTGGAACAAATTCGCCTGTCACGTACTTGTCGAAGTAGCTTCCGTTAGCATAGTCTGATTTTTCAAAGTTGTGGAAGGTGATACCACGTTCGCGAGCGATATTGTTTGATTCTACCAAGGTCCAGTAGTTCATAAGCATAAAGTAGATGCTTGTAAATTCAATTGACTCAGGTGATCCGTACTCAATCAGTTGTTGGGCAAGGTAGCTATGAAGCCCCATGGCACCAAGACCAAAGGTGTGAGCTAAACTGTTTCCGTGGTCAATAGTAGGGACAGCTACGATGTGTGAACTATCTGTAACGAAAGTAAGGGCACGAACCATAGCGCGAATAGAACGACCAAAGTCAGGTGAAGTCATCATGTTGACCACGTTGGTTGATCCAAGGTTACATGAAACGTCCGTTCCCATTTGTAGGAATTCTTGAGCATCGTTGATCAAGCTTGGTTCTTGAACTTGAAGAATCTCAGAACACAAGTTACTCATGATAATCTTACCATCAACAGGATTTGCGCGGTTAGCTGTATCAATGTTGACGACATAAGGGTAACCAGACTCTTGTTGCAATTTAGAGATTTCAGTTTCCAAATCACGCGCCTTGATTTTTGTCTTGCGGATATTTGGATTTGCGACTAATTCATCGTATTTTTCAGTGATGTCGATGTAGTTGAATGGCACACCATACTCAAGTTCTACAGAGTACGGGCTGAAGAGGTACATTTCTTCATTTTTACGCGCCAATTCGTAGAATTTATCTGGTACTACAACACCAAGTGAAAGGGTCTTTACACGAACTTTTTCATCGGCATTTTCTTTCTTAGTGGAAAGGAAAGCGATGATATCTGGGTGAAAGACATTGAGGTAGACAACCCCAGCACCTTGACGTTGCCCGAGTTGGTTTGAGTAAGAGAAACTGTCTTCGAAGAGTTTCATAACTGGTACGACACCAGAAGCAGCACCTTCATAACCCTTGATAGGAGCTCCAGCTTCACGAAGGTTACTGAGGGAAATTCCCACACCACCACCGATACGTGAAAGTTGAAGAGCAGAGTTGATAGAACGTCCGATAGAGTTCATATCATCAGTCACTTGAATCAAGAAACAAGATACCAACTCCCCACGACGAGCACGGCCAGCATTCAAGAAGGAAGGAGTAGCAGGTTGGTAGCGTTGGTGGATGATTTCATTGGCAATATCAGTCGCAATTGCTTCATCCCCGTCAGCAAAATATAGTGCGTTAAAGAAGACGCGGTCTTCCATGCTTTCAAGATAGTATTCCCCGTCGTTAGTCTTCAAGGCATATTGATTATAGAACTTATAGGCAGCCATGAAAGACTTGAATTGGAAGTTTTGATCCTTGATAAATTGATGCAATTCTTCCAAAAACTCTGGACGGTATTTCTTGAGAAATGCAGTTTCGATATAGTTGTGTTCAATGAGGTAGTTGATTTTATCAGTAATTGAATCAAAAACCATGGTATTTGGAACCACATTTTCTTTAAAGAAGGCATCCAAGGCTTCTTTGTCTTTATGAAGCATGATTTGTCCATTAACAGGACGGTTGATTTCGTTATTGAGACGGAAGTAAGTTACGTCCTCAAGATGTTTTAATCCCATAAAATTTCCCTTATCTAATTACAAAAGAAAGGCTTCTAAGTTAGCCCTAGAAGCAATCTCTTCTGGATGATGTACTAAGATTATGCTAATTGTTTCAGTTTTCCTGGTTGGAAGCCTGAAAAGACTTCAGTTGGTGTTTGGATAACAGGAGCAGCGCTGAAACCGAGCTCTTTAACTTGATCAATATACTCAGGTTGCTCGTCGAGATTGATCTCACGATAAGCCACATTGTTGCTATCCAAGAAACGTTTGGTCATTTTACATTGTACACAATTATTTTTAGAATAAACCGTTACCATTTCGTAACTCCTCATAAAATTTGATTACTTTCTTAGTATATCAGAAAAAAAAACTTTGTCAAACTTTTTAAACTAAATCTTGTGCCTAAAAGTTACAGTTTTAAAATTAAAATACAAGATATAGTGGTTTTTGAAAGAAGTTGAAAATAGCAAAAATCGTAAGAGCATGAATAAGTTTAGCGGAGACAATGCTTTAACAAAACTGAAACTGTAATATTAATGAAAAAAAGAAAGTCTCTGCACAAGATGTCCCTATATTTTGTATTAAAATATTTAAAAGATAACTAAAATGAAGATGTTAGATTATACTGCATTCATCCAAATAGATTATGAATTTCGTATTCTTGATAGAGAGTATATAACTGTAATTTTTGGGAAGTATTCGCTTTATGTGGTATACTAGTAGTGACCATAGAACTTATAGATAGGAATAAATTTAAAAATGAAGCTATGAAAAGAGTTTATAGCGATTACGATATTTAGGTATATAGACTATTTAAAAAATATAAAAGACAGTAGATGAGTTAGATAAATGTTGAATATGCAAAAACTATTAGAATAGAGTTATTCACTTTAGAAACTTATACTTACTGTGGAAATATATAGTATAATGTTGTTAGGGAAATAGAATTAATAGATTAATAAATGAAAGAATGCAAATCAGGAGGTGCGTGGTGAAAGAAAACGAGGTTATTTTAAAACGGCAATCTACTCGCGTATTTTTTAAGAATGGGGATACGGATTTTTTCTTTAATTGGTTGCTAGGAATCGGTGAAGTTTTTGGCTTCTCTCATGGAGAGCTGTATTATCTTGCTCAAAAGTTAGGTAATTCACCAAAACCTGATGACTGGAAAAATGAGTTTTTATCACATGTGAACTATCTTGAACAAAAGGTTAGTAATTTAGGTTTGAGTGAACAAACAAAGGCGCAGTATTATCTCGCACAGACCTACTCACTTCGATCGGCAATCCAGTTTACTGATCCATTTTCTGCCGAATACTTACCTATCGTTTGTCAAATGGAGAAGGCGTTCTCTAGTGCAATTCATTCACTAGGTACACCGATTGAAAAACTAACTATTGCTTATCAAGATTCCTACTTGCCTGGTTATTATCTTCATAGCGGTGATAATTGCCCAACGCTGATTATGATTGGTGGAGGTGATACTTATCGCGAAGATTTATTTTATTTTGCAGGATATCCTGGATGGATACGAAATTATAATGTTTTAATGGTTGACCTTCCTGGTCAAGGGAGCAATCCTAGTAGAGGGCTAAACTTTGATGTGGATGCTTCTATTCCAATTTCATTATGCATAGACTGGTTGGAAAATAGAAATCCTAAACTAAATTATTTAGCCATTTATGGTGTTAGCGGAGGGGGATATTTTACCGCACAAGCTGTCGAAAAGGATCCAAGAATTCATGCTTGGATTGCTAGTACCCCTATTTACGACGTTGCAGAGCTCTTCAGAAAAGAATTCGGATCAAGTTTGAAAGCACCTAGTTGGTTAATAAATGCCATTTTAAAATTAGCTGGAAATTTGAATGAATCAGCAAATTTGAATCTTAAAAAGTATGCATGGCAGTTTGGTACTTCTGATTTTAAGAGTGCTATTGATGATGTATTTAACTATGCAAAGATTGTAGATTATCAAAAAATTCAATGCCCATGCCTGTTTATCATGGGAAAGGGTGAGGGTGCTGAACTGCAGCATCAAACTAAGGTAATTTATGAATCACTTAAATCTAAAAATCAACAAACTAAACTTCAAGTATTTGAGGCGGAAAGTGGTGCGGACGCTCATTGCCAAGTCAATAATTTAAGACTCGCCCATAATGTCGTTTTTGATTGGTTGGATACTTTATTTGAATGGAATCAATCAAAGTTTTAGTTCTACTTATACTACTTAGATATATCTACATTTTTACTGTTAGGTGCTACAAGCCTATTTTACTTTAAGTAGCAAATTGAATAAATTCTCTACTGTTGATGGTAAGAGTAGGTTTTAGAATTTCAGTATTTGATGAAGTCTTTTCAAATAATAGGTTGGCTGAGTTATATTAATTATAACTAAATAGTATTATTTTTTTCATTATTTACTAGGGTTGTCTTCTGATTGATATTAAGAGAAAATAGCTTTGAAAATTGAATTTTGATGATAACATTTTTGAACAATTAGTGTTTAGATATGCTATTTAATTGCTAGAGTGCTCATTATAATAGAAAAAGAAGTAATTTCATTTTCAGTAAAAGTCCATAAAATACTTGAAAAATTATCTTGAAGGTGATATAATACACTATTGTAAGGGTTATCACTTATAACTCAAATAGAAAACACTTAAAGGAGAGTCAAACTATGGCTTCTAAAGATTTCCACGTAGTGGCAGAAACAGGTATTCACGCACGTCCAGCAACATTGTTGGTTCAAACAGCTAGCAAATTTGCTTCAGATATCACTCTTGAATACAAAGGTAAATCAGTAAACCTTAAATCTATCATGGGTGTTATGAGTCTTGGTGTTGGCCAAGGTGCTGACGTTACAATTTCAGCTGAAGGTGCAGATGCTGACGACGCAATCGCTGCTATCACTGAAACTATGGAAAAAGAAGGATTGGCATAAGGAAAATGACAGAAATGCTTAAAGGAATCGCAGCATCTGACGGTGTTGCAGTTGCAAAAGCATATCTACTCGTTCAACCGGATTTGTCATTTGAGACTATTACAGTCGAAGATACAAACGCAGAAGAAGCTCGCCTTGATGCCGCTCTACAGGCATCACAAGACGAGCTTTCTGTTATTCGCGAGAAAGCAGTAGGTACGCTCGGTGAAGAAGCAGCTCAAGTTTTTGACGCTCACTTAATGGTTCTTGCTGACCCAGAAATGATCAGCCAAATCAAGGAAACAATCCGTGCGAAGAAAGTGAATGCAGAAGCAGGTCTGAAAGAAGTTACAGACATGTTCATCACTATCTTTGAAGGTATGGAAGACAACCCATACATGCAAGAACGTGCAGCGGATATCCGCGACGTGACAAAACGTGTATTGGCAAATCTTCTTGGTAAAAAGTTGCCAAACCCAGCTTCTATCAATGAAGAAGTAATCGTCATTGCACATGACTTGACTCCTTCTGATACAGCTCAATTGGATAAAAACTTTGTTAAAGCTTTTGTAACCAACATTGGTGGACGTACAAGCCACTCAGCTATCATGGCGCGTACGCTTGAAATTGCTGCTGTATTGGGTACAAACAACATCACTGAAATCGTTAAAGATGGTGACATCCTTGCCGTTAACGGTATCACTGGTGAGGTTATTATCAACCCAACTGATGAGCAAGCAGCAGAATTCAAGGCGGCTGGTGAAGCTTATGCGAAGCAAAAAGCTGAATGGGCTCTCTTGAAAGATGCTAAAACAGTAACTGCTGATGGTAAACACTTTGAATTGGCTGCCAATATCGGTACTCCAAAAGACGTTGAAGGTGTCAATGACAATGGTGCAGAAGCTGTTGGTCTTTACCGTACAGAGTTCTTGTACATGGATTCTCAAGACTTCCCAACAGAAGACGAGCAGTACGAAGCATACAAAGCTGTACTTGAAGGAATGAACGGTAAACCTGTTGTCGTTCGTACAATGGATATCGGTGGAGATAAGGAACTTCCTTACTTCGATATGCCTCACGAAATGAACCCATTCCTTGGATTCCGTGCCCTTCGTATCTCTATTTCTGAAACTGGAGATGCTATGTTCCGTACACAAATCCGAGCCCTTCTTCGTGCGTCTGTTCACGGTCAATTGCGTATCATGTTCCCAATGGTTGCACTCTTGAAAGAATTCCGTGCAGCCAAAGCAGTCTTTGACGAAGAAAAAGCAAATCTTCTTGCTGAAGGTGTTGCAGTTGCGGATAATATCCAAGTTGGTATCATGATCGAGATTCCTGCATCGGCTATGCTTGCAGACCAATTTGCTAAAGAAGTTGACTTCTTCTCAATTGGTACAAACGACTTGATCCAATACACAATGGCAGCAGACCGTATGAACGAGCAAGTTTCATACCTTTACCAACCATACAACCCATCAATCCTACGTTTGATTAACAATGTTATCAAAGCAGCTCACGCTGAAGGTAAATGGGCTGGTATGTGTGGTGAGATGGCTGGTGACCAACAAGCTGTTCCACTTCTTGTCGGAATGGGCTTGGATGAGTTCTCTATGTCAGCGACATCTGTACTTCGTACACGTAGCTTGATGAAGAAACTTGATACAGCTAAGATGGAAGAGTACGCAAACCGTGCCCTTACAGAATGCTCAACAATGGAAGAAGTTCTTGAACTTCAAAAAGAATACGTTAATTTTGATTAATCGAAAAATCCTTGCAACTCAGTTGCAGGGACTTTTTTTGATATTTTTAAAAGAATTTTCAAGCCAATCTTTCTTATATAAAGTCCAATCTTGAGAAAATTGTGGTCAGAATAAAAAAGTACTTAACTGGTTCATAAAATTCTTGACAAGCTGCAAATTTAGGAGTAAACTATTAACCAGTTAAGTAATAGAGAGGAGTTTCTGCAATTTAGAAATGAATTGCAAATAGAAATATCAAAAAAAGAAAGTGAGTTTCAATGAAAATTAATAAAAAATACCTTGCTGGTTCTGCGGCAGCTTTGATGTTAAGTGTTTGTTCTTACGAGTTGGGACTGTATCAAGCCAGAACTGTCAAAGAAAATAATCGTGTTTCCTATATAGATGGAAAACAGGCGACGCAGAAAACGGAGAATCTGACTCCTGATGAGGTCAGCAAAAAAGAAGGTATCAATGCCGAACAAATCGTCATCAAGATAACAGACCAGGGTTATGTCACTTCACATGGAGACCACTATCATTATTACAATGGGAAGGTTCCTTATGATGCTATCATCAGTGAAGAGTTGCTGATGAAGGATCCAAACTACCAGCTCAAGGACGAGGATATTATCAGTGAAATCAAGGGTGGTTATGTTATCAAGGTAGATGGAAAATACTATGTTTACCTTAAGGATGCAACCCATGCGGATAATATCCGTACGAAAGAAGAAATCAATCGACAAAAACAAGAGCATAGTCAGCATCGCGAAGGAAGAACTTTAGCAAATGATGGCGCTGTTGCCTTGGCACGTTCACAAGGACGCTACACCACAGATGATGGTTATATCTTTAATGCCTCTGATATCATTGAAGATACTGGTGATGCTTATATCGTTCCTCATGGCGACCATTACCATTACATTCCTAAGAGTGAGTTATCAGCCAGCGAATTGGCTGCCGCAGAAGCCTTCCTATCTGGTAGAAGTGGCCAATCAAATACGCCTACTTATCGCCGTACCAATAACAACAGTGCTAGCAGCGATGTAGATAGATGGATCCCATCCTATAATAATCACGGCAGTGGCTATACGAACACAAACACGGCTAACAACAGTAACAGTAGCGACGATAGCCAAGCAAGTCAAAGTGATGACATTGATAGTCTTTTAAGACAGCTCTACAAACTGCCTTTGAGCCAACGACACGTAGAATCTGATGGCCTTGTCTTCGACCCAGCACAGATTACAAGTCGAACAGCTAGAGGAGTTGCTGTGCCTCATGGGAACCATTACCATTTCATCCCTTATTCACAGATGTCTGAATTGGAAGAACGAATCGCTCGTATTATTCCTCTACAGTACAGTTCGAACCATAGGGTGCCGGATTCAAGACCAGAACAACCAAGTCCACAACCGACTCCGGAACCTAGTCCAAGCCCGCAACCTGCACCAAATCCTCAACCATCTCCAAGCAATCCAATTGACGAAAAATTGGTCAAACAGGCAATTCGAAAAGCAGCTGATGGCTATGTATTTGAGGAGAATGGAGTTTCTCGTTATATCCCAGCCAAGGAATTATCAGCTGAAACTACTGCAGCCATTGATAGTAAGCTAGCCAAGCAAGAAAGTTTAGCTCATAAGCTCGGAGCTAAGAAAACCAACCTCCCATCTGGTGATCGAGGATTTTACAATAAGGCTTATGATTTACTAGCAAGAATTCATCAGGACTTACTTGATAATAAAGGTCGTAAAGTTGATTTTGACGCTTTGGATAAACTGTTGGAACGTCTCAATGATACCTCAAGTGATAAAGTCAAGTTGGTGGATGATATTCTGGCCTTCCTAGCGCCGATTCGTCATCCAGAACGTCTGGGAAAACCAAATGCGCAAATTGCCTACACTGATGATGAGATTCAGGTAGCCAAGTTGGCAGGCAAGTATACAACAGAAGACGGTTATATCTTTGATCCTCGTGATATCACCAGTGATGAGGGGGATGCTTATGTAACTCCGCATATGACCCATAGTCATTGGATTAAGAAAGATAGTTTGTCTGAAGCCGAAAGAGTGGCAGCCCAGACTTATGCTAAAGAGAAAGGTTTGACACCTCCTTCGACTGACCATCAGAATTCAGGAAATACGGAGGCTAAAGGAGCAGAAGCTATCTACAACCGCGTGAAAGCAGCTAAGAAGGTGCCACTTGATCGTATGCCTTACAATCTTCAACATACTGTGGAAGTCAAAAACGGTAGTTTAATCATACCTCATTATGACCATTACCATAACATCAAATTTGAGTGGTTTGACGAAGGACTTTATGAGGCACCTAAGGGGTATAGTCTAGAGGACCTCTTTGCGACTGTGAAGTACTATGTCGAACATCCAAACGAACGTCCACATTCAGATAGTGGTTGGGGAAATGCAAGTGACCATGTTCAAAGAAACCAAAACGGTCAAGCTGATACCAATCAAACGGAAAAACCATCAGAGGAGAAACCTCGGACAGACAAACCTGAGGAAGAAAAGCCACGCGAAGAGAAGCCTCAAAGTGAGAAACCAGAATCTCCAAAACCAACTGAGGAGCCGGAAGAAGAATCACCAGAGGAACCAGAAGAACCTCAGGTCGAGACTGAAAAGGTTGAAGCGAAGTTGAGAGAGGCTGAAGAGCTACTTGCAAAGATCCAAGACCCCATTATCAAGTCCAATGCCAAAGAAACTCTCACTGGCTTAAAAAATAACCTGCTATTTGGTGCTCAGGATAACAATACCATTATGGCTGAAGCTGAAAAGTTGTTGGCTTTATTAAAGGAGAGAAAGTAAAGGTAGTAGCATTTTCTAGATCCTAAAAACAGGATAGGAGAACTAGAAAAGTTAAAATCGAAAATGAGAACAGAATGTAAGTTCTAGTTCTCATTTTTTTCATGAAAATATGCAAAATATCTTGACATATAGTGTAAATAAAGATAAACTATTTACTAGTTAATTAAACGGTTAAATACTAGTTAAGGAGTAATGATGAAAAAAAGAACGATCCTATTATTAATGGCAAGTCTGTTGGTTCTTGTCTTAGGAGCATGTAGCCAAAAAGAAAAACAAGAAGCAAAAGGGATGAAGATTGTAACAAGTTTTTACCCAATCTATGCCATGGTCAAAGAGGTATCAGGTGATTTGAATGATGTTCGGATGATTCAGTCAAGTAGTGGAATTCACTCATATGAACCTTCAGCGAATGACATTGCTGCCATCTATGATGCGGATGTCTTTGTCTACCACTCGCATACACTTGAGTCTTGGGCTGGAAGTCTAGATCCTAACTTGAAAAACTCAAAAGTTAAGGTTTTAGAAGCTTCTGAAGGAATGACGTTGGAGCGTGTTCCAGGTTTGGAAGATGTAGAAGCTGGTGACGGTATTGATGAAAAAACACTCTATGACCCACATACTTGGTTAGATCCTGAAAAAGCAGGAGAAGAAGCGCAGATTATTGCGGACAAACTTTCGGAGATTGATAGTGCTAATAAGGAAACGTATCAAAAGAATGCTAAAAACTTTATCGCTAAAGCACAAGAATTGACCAAGAAATACCAGCCTATTTTTGAAAAAGCGAGCCAAAAGACTTTTGTTACACAACATACAGCTTTTTCTTATCTCGCTAAGCGATTTGGACTTAATCAACTTGGTATTGCAGGTATCTCTCCCGAACAAGAACCAAGTCCAAGACAACTAACAGAAATTCAAGAATTCGTTAAGACCTATAAGGTTAAAACTATCTTTACTGAGAGCAATGCTTCTTCTAAAGTCGCTGAAACCTTGGTCAAATCAACAGGAGTTAGCCTAAAGACACTGAATCCTTTGGAAGCAGATCCTGAAAATGACAAAACTTACTTAGAAAACCTTGAAGAAAATATGAATGTTCTTGCAGAAGAATTAAAATGAGGAGATGATGAAAATGAAGAAGAAATACCTTGCGGCAGGATCGGCTCTAGTCCTTTCCTTAAGTCTTTGTATCTATGCATTAAACCAACATCAGGTAGAAGGAAACAAAAATACAAATCGTGTGTCTTATGTCGATGGGAAACAAGATTCTCAAAAAACAGCGACCCAAACACCAGATCAAGTTAGCAAAAAAGAAGACATTCAGGCTGAACAAATTGTTGTGAAAATCACCGATCAAGGCTATGTGACTTCACATGGTGATCATTTCCATTATTACAATGGTAAAGTTCCTTTTGACGCGATTTTCAGCGAAGAACTTTTGATGAAAGATGCCAATTATCAACTGAAAGATGCTGATATTGTCAATGAAATCAAAGGTGGTTATATTATCAAGGTGGATGGTAAGTATTATGTCTACCTTAAAGATGCGGCTCATGCTGATAATATTCGTACGAAGGACGAAATTGAGCGCCAAAAACAAGGTCATACTCATGATGCACCAACTTCTAACAGTGCAGTGGCGCTTGCTCAATCTCAAGGTCGCTATACAACCGATGATGGGTACATCTTTAATCCGTCTGATATTATCGAGGATACTGGTGATGCTTATATCGTCCCTCATGGTGGACATTACCACTATATTCCGAAGAGCTCCTTGTCTGCTAGCGAATTGGCTGCCGCCCAAGCCTACCTCTCTGGAACTAGAAAACAGCCAAGTGTGACTGACTATCGTCCAAGTCAAAATGGAACCAGTCAAACCACTAATCCTAGTCAACAAACTGAAACACCAAGCAATCCAGAAGAGAACCTTCAGAATTTATTAAAACAGCTCTATGCACTTCCAAGTAATCAACGTTATGCAGAATCAGATGGCTTGATTTTTGACCCTGCTAAGATTTCAAGTAGAACACCGAGTGGTGTGGCGATTCCGCACGGAAATCACTATCATTTCATCCCATATACAAAACTTTCTGCCTTGGAAGAAAAGATTGCGCGTATGATTCCTTTATCTAGCGACAGTGGGAAGCCAACACCTTTGGAAAATCCAAGTAAACCAGCAGAGCATCCAACTCAACCAGATCATCGTCATGCCAAAGACGGTGATCATAGAAGTCAGGATACCAACCATGAAGATCATGACCATGATGGAGAGGAGCATGACCACCATCACAGTGAAGAACATGATCATGGTTTTGCAGCTGACCGCGTCATTAGTGAGGATGAGCAAGGTTTTGTAGTTTCTCATGGAGATCACGCTCATTATTTCTTTAAGAAGGACTTGACTGCAGCCCAAATCAAAGCTGCCCAAGATCACTTGAAAGAAAATCATCAGCCGCAGCACGTTCAACCACTTGCAAAGACTGTGGAAAGTTTCTCGAGAGATGCGAGCGATGAAGAAAAAATCAAGTATATCTCACAGACCTACGGAGTACCGCTCGAAGCAATTCGCATTTCAAATGGATTCTTTGTCTTTGGAAATCCGGATCAAGCCTATGATCCAACCCATATCCATCCCTATGCTGTTCGAAAAGAACATGTTCGTATTCCTCTCCAATCTGGAAATCCAGAACTTGATTTCCTAAATGAACTGTATACGACTGCCCTACGTGATGGGGTATCTCCTTATAGTTTACAGGTAGAAAGTGGTAGTTTTGTGATTCCTCACGGAGACCACAATCACTACATCAAGGTTCAAACTAAGGGCTATGAAGTAGCTTTGAAAAATAAGATTCCGGCCCTACAATCGACCTATCAACCTGGAGCTTTTGATGAACAAACTGTTCTATCTAAGGTGGATCAACTTTTAGCAGATAGCAGAAGTCTCTACAAAGACCAGCCAATCATGCAGAGACGTGTTGAACTTGCTTTGGGGCAGTTCACCGAAAATATGAAAAAACTGGCAACAAACTCAACTGCTGGATATCTAGCAGCCTTGGATCTCTTTGATAAACAGTATATCCATGTGGATCAAAGTGTGGCACCAGTTGAAACTTCACCTTTAGATAAGAAGTACCAAGCCCTTGTAGATAAGATCAATACACTGGATACAGATACTTATGGCTTGCCTAAGAAGGATCTTTTGATACATTTGCAGGAAGCAAAACTAGCACAAGATGAGACAGAGTTGGCTGCCATTGAAGCAAAACTTCAGGCCTTGCAAGATTTCCGAGATCGGACAGGGGTTACAACAGTAGAGTACATCAAGTATTTCTATGAACATGTATCTGATGGTCGTTTGAGAGAAGAACTTCGGAACCGTGTTGCCCAGTTGACATGGGAACTTTACCAGTCACAATCTTTCCTCAAAGCTACCGACTTGAACAAGTTATTCCCAACTATTTACCAAACTAAGCTAGAAGTAGAAGAAGCTCTCAAAGAAGAACCCGTTTCTACAAAAGCTGGTAAGACTATTCTAGATACGGAAAAAGTAGATAGTCAAACTGCTAAGACAGCCATCTATGAATTCCTAAAAGAACTCTACGGTGATTTTATGCCAGAAGAGCGGGTTAGCCATGTTAAGAAGGAAGAAGTGGATGCTCTTCTAACAAAAGCTGCCCAACTCCTAGCGCGTGTCAAAGAAGATGGTGTCAAACAATCTCTAGCTGAAGAAGCAGCTAATATCAAAGCGGCTACTGAAAAGGAAAATGCAGATCTTGACGAAGCTAAAACACAACTTGAGGATCTTTTAAATCGTATTGCAGCGACTATCCAACGAGAGGAAAAAGAAGCAGAACAAGATCCACAAACCGTGATCATCTACCAAAAACTCTATAATGTCTTGCTCTCTCTTCACAAGTACTTAGAGGATAACAAAGGATCCGATGCTGACTTTGAACGTGTTGATACCCTATTTGATCAACTTGCAGCCAAAAGCAGCGACAAAGAAGGTCTCCTCACTCTAGCTAAAGAAATCATTAGCTTGAACCAGGAACTCCGTTCAAAAGCAAGTGAAACTGATAGCCAATCTAAGTCTAAGAAAGACAGTGAAACAGCTGCTTCTCAACCAACAGAAAAGCAAGTGCAAAGTGAGACTGAGCCAAGTGCTCAATAAAAAGAATAAAAAAAGGCGAAGTAGCTGAGCTACCTCGTCTTTTTTAGTCTTTATAAGATACAATACCAATGATAGTATCTACAGCACGTTCCATGGTCTGAAGGCTGACGTATTCAAAACGTCCATGCATGTTTTCTCCACCAGCAAAGATATTTGGAGTTGGAATTCCCATAAAGGAAATCTTAGATCCATCTGTTCCACCACGGATTGGTTCGATAATTGGCGTGATACCTAAATCTTCCATAGCAGCCTTAGCAATGGTAACAGGCATCATGTCTTTCTCAATGACTTCCTTCATATTGTAGTACTGGTCTGTCAGAGTCAAGCTAACGCGATCATTCCCAAGCTCTTGATTCATCTTATCAGCAATAGACTGCATAGCTGCTTTACGCGCTTCAAAGGAATCCTTTTCAAAGTCACGAATGATGTAGCTTGCACGCGCTTCCTCGACACTACCTGTCACATCCATAAGATGATAGAAACCTTGATAACCGTCTGTCAATTCAGGTCGGTCATTCTCTGGAAGTTGATTATGAAAATCAATCGCTAGCTGAAGGGCATTGACCATCTGTCCTTTAGCAGTACCAGGGTGAACATTGCGTCCTTGGAAATGAAGCTCAGCAGCAGCTGCTGAGAAAGTCTCGTATTGAAGCTCTCCTAGTGGTCCACCATCAACAGTATAGGCAAAGTCAACGTTAAAGTCTTCTGCATCAAACTTGTCAGCACCGACACCGATTTCTTCATCTGGACCAAAACCAACTCGAATCTCACAGTGTTTGATTTCGGGATGAGCAGTCAGATATTCAATAGCAGTCATAATCTCAGCAATCCCTGACTTGTCATCAGCACCCAGCAAGGTCGTGCCATCGGTTGTGATAAGGGTTTGGCCTAGATATTTCTCAAGGCTCTTGAAATCAGCAGGATCGAGTTTAAATCCAGAATCACCCAAGTCGATAGCTCTACTATCGTAATTTTCGATGACTTGCGGATTAACTCCCTCAGCATTAAAATCAGCAGTATCCATGTGGGAGATGAAGCCAATCTTGCGTGACAAGCTTGGATCGTTTGCTGGTAAGGTCCCAATAGCAAAACCATTTGGAAGGTAGTAAACGTTTTGCAGACCGACACGTTTCATTTCAGGAATAAGAACGTTGGTTGCAAAATCTACCTGGCTTTGCGTACTTGGAGTAGTAGTCGAGTGTTCATCAGAACGCGTATTGACCTTAACGTAGGTCAAGAAACGCTCTAAAAGGTTGGGATAAGTCATAAAAACTCCTTTAATAATCATTTTTTTCATTGTATCATAGAATGGAGAGAAAGACAAAGAGAAGTAAATAAAAATAAAATGAATGAAAGCGTTTATTTATGATATATTTCATGGTAGAATGGTAATTGAAAAAAACATCACAAGGACATATCAATGAAAAAAGCAATTTTAATGATGACATTCGGGTCGCCAGAAGAGATTACCTTTGAGAGTGTGGCGGATTTTTTTACCAATATTCGTCGTGGAATCAGGCCCAAGGATCACGAGATTCAGACTCTTTATGACAATTATGTTCGTATAGGTGGAACACCGCTTCAGAGGATTACACGTGAGGAGGTCAGTCTAGTCAAGGAACGGTTAGGAGAAGAGTATGGCATCTACTTTGCTAACAAATTTTCTCGGCCCTTTATCCCTGATGTGATCAAGCAGATGGAGGCTGATGGCGTTGAAGAGTGTATCTGTTTGATTTTGGAACCTCATTATTCTTTTTACTCGGTTATGGGGTATGAAAAGTTTCTGGAGAGCCAGCAAATACAATTTTTAGTCATTAAGGATTGGTATCAGCAACAGTCTTTGCTGGACTTTTGGACAGATGAGATTAGCAAAATTTTACGAAACGATGTGGGAGAAGAGTCCTTTAAGGTAATCTTCTCAGCTCACAGTGTTCCAATTTTTGCCTTGGACTTTGGAGATCCTTATATCGATCAGATTTTTGATAATAGCAAGTTGATAGCAGAGCAACTCAGTCTAACAGCCGACCAGTATACCAATACTTGGCAGAGCGAGAGTGATATTGGAATCCCTTGGATTAAGCCAGATGTCTTAGAATATTTGCGAGAACAAAAGCAACATCCAGAGCATTATATCTTTGTCCCGATTAGCTTTATCAGTGAACATATCGAAGTTCTTTTTGATAATGATGTAGAATGTTATGAATTATGTCGAGAATTAGGTGTAACCTATCATCGTCCACCTATGCCAAACACAGACTCTCGTTTAATTGACGCTTTAGTTGATACTATAAGAGCCAATGAGCACAAAGAATTTAAGGAATTTCTCCCAGAAGAAGAAACCTTTGACGAGCTAGCTCCGTCAGCTACCACTAAGGATATTATGGAGGAGACAGACGACCTCCAAATGCCAGAATTTGTCAAAAAACTGATTGAGAAAAAAGGCCGTGAAAATGTGAAGATGCCTTACTTAATTAAGAAAATGCTCGAAAAGGCTGGTAAATTGCCGAAAGAGTAAAGAAAAAGGATTTAGCATGAAGCTAGATCCTTTATTTGTCTTATTTTTTCTCAAGAAGGGCTTTGATTTCTTGAAGGACTTCAAGTTCAGTTGGAGCAGCAGGTGTATCTTCGGCTGGCTCTTCTTTCTTAGTAAGGTTTTGAGCTTTTTCAACAGCTTTGATAACGAAGAAAAGGACAGTGCCAATCACTAAGAAGTTGATAACAGCACTCAAGAAGCTACCATAACCAACACCATTCCATGAAAGTTCAGCGATGCGTTCAACGTTCGCCGCTTTCAAAGCTGGATTCAAGATAAGTGGAGTGATGATGTCATTTACAAGTGAAGTAACGATAGCACCAAAAGCAGAGGCGATGATCACACCGACAGCGAGGTCAACGACATTCCCACGAAGCAAAAATTCTTTAAGATCTTTTAACATTTTCATAATTTCCTTTCAAAAACTAATCTTAATTGTACCTGAAATACCTAAATATTGCAACCTTAATGCTTAATGACATCCATTTCATTTATAAAAAACGTATACTTTACTAAAAATATAGTTAAGAATGATAATCAAAACCTGCGCAATTAGCGTTTCGATGGCATTAACCTGATCTAGTTGATCGTTGACAAATTGCCCGATAATATCGGGATAAGATGTAACAAAGATATAAGTTAAAAGAACGTCAAGACCAAGAGTAGAGAGACGAGCTAAGAAAAACTTAGCCAGGCGAGTCGGCCAATTCTTTCTCTTTTGCTTAAAGACGATGGTGTCATTTGTGATAAAGGCAAAGAGAATCCCAATGATATTTGCGAGTACGGTTGCTAGGATTTCCTGATGACTGATATGGTAAATAAGCAAACGTGATAAAATCGAGATCAGAGTAGTAGCTCCACCGAAAAATAAGTAGGAGAGGATTTCGTTATCAAAGAAAGTTTTTATTAGTTTTTTCATGATTTTAGTATAGCATAAAGTCATATATTGTGCTATACTGGTAAGGTTGATTCAATCAACCCTTGGTGCTTAGCTTCTTTCACCAAGCATATTTTACGCGGGAAACCGCCAAAGGAGAAAACATGAAAAAATTAACTGTTCGCGATATGGCAGACATCGCTATTGTTGCTGCTATCTATGTGGTTTTGACCATTACGCCACCGTTGAATGCCATTAGCTACGGCGCCTATCAGTTCCGTATTTCAGAGATGATGAATTTCTTGGCATTTTATAACCCTAAATATATCATCGGTGTGACGATTGGTTGTATGATTGCTAATTTCTTTAGCTTTGGTCTAATAGATGTCTTTGTCGGCGGGGGATCTACCCTAGTTTTCCTAAGTCTAGGTGTATGGCTATTTAGCAAGTACAAGAAAGACTATCTGTTCAATGGTTTGATTCGAAAAGATCATTTCTTCTTTTCAATCCTCTTCTCCATTTCAATGATTACCATTGCAGCTGAACTCCATATCGTTGCAGAAGCTCCGTTCTTCTTGACATGGTTCTCTACGGGAATTGGTGAGTTTGCATCACTTATCGTAGGTGCGATTTTGATCAATAAACTGGGACAGCGAATCGACCTTACAAAATAAGAAGTTTATAAGCTAGATTCTTGCTAAATCTAGCTTTTTTCATTCCATAAAATTAAAAGAGAGCGCTTGACAAGAGCATAGAACTATAGTATACTTTTTAGGTAAGCTGATTTAGCTCAGTTGGCAGAGCGCATCCATGGTAAGGATGAGGTCGCCGGTTCAATCCCGGCAATTAGCATGATAGAAACAAAATAACCTTGGTCTCCCAAGGTTTTTCTTATACTTCTGTGAAAATGAAGCTAAAGAGTTTTGACAGTTGACAAAAGTAACTCTATCTAGTAGAATAGTAGTTGCGATGAGTCGATAGGTAGTCTTCGGACTACTATTGAGCATAAGGAGGTCATAACGCAGGAGCGGACCTTGATGAGTTGTGTGAACCTGCTCATCACATGAAGATGCCTCTTAGTCCCTGGTCAATGACTAGGGATTTTTAGTTTTCAGAAAATATAGTCTAAAAAAGCTTTTCAATTTCTGGAAAAAGTAGTATAATACATCTATTATAGAAATTTTTAGAAAATTCCGAAAGAGGTTAGTTATGGGATATACAGTTGCTGTAGTCGGCGCGACAGGTGCTGTCGGAGCTCAAATGATAAAAATGTTGGAAGAATCTACACTTCCTATTGATAAAATCCGTTACCTTGCTTCTGCACGTTCAGCAGGCAAGACTTTGAAATTTAAAGACCAAGATATTACGATTGAGGAAACGACCGAGACAGCTTTTGAGGGGGTTGATATTGCTCTCTTCTCAGCGGGCGGTTCGACATCAGCTAAGTATGCACCATATGCAGTTCAAGCTGGAGCGGTAGTGGTTGATAACACATCCTACTTCCGTCAAAACCCAGATGTACCATTGGTGGTTCCAGAAGTGAATGCACATGCCTTGGATGCCCACAACGGAATCATTTCCTGTCCTAACTGTTCAACAATCCAAATGATGGTAGCGCTTGAGCCAGTTCGTCAAAAATGGGGCTTGGACCGTATCATCGTTTCAACTTACCAAGCAGTCTCTGGTGCTGGTATGGGAGCGATTCTTGAAACACAACGTGAACTTCGTGAAGTCTTGAATGACGGTGTGAATCCACGTGATTTGCATGCGGAAATCTTGCCTTCAGGCGGTGACAAGAAACACTATCCTATCGCCTTTAACGCTCTTCCACAAATCGATGTCTTTACTGACAATGATTACACTTACGAAGAGATGAAGATGACTAAGGAAACGAAGAAAATCATGGAAGATGATAGCATCGCAGTGTCTGCAACATGTGTTCGTATTCCAGTCTTGTCAGCTCACTCTGAGTCAGTTTATATCGAAACAAAAGAAGTGGCTCCAATCGAAGAAGTGAAAGCAGCTATCGCAGCCTTCCCAGGTGCTGTTCTGGAGGATGATGTAGCTAACCAAGTCTATCCACAAGCCATCAATGCTGTTGGTTCACGTGATACCTTTGTTGGTCGTATCCGTAAAGACTTGGATGCAGAAAAAGGAATTCACATGTGGGTTGTATCAGATAACCTTCTCAAAGGTGCTGCTTGGAACTCAGTTCAAATTGCAGAAACTCTTCACGAACGTGGACTGGTTCGTCCAACAGCTGAGCTGAAATTTGAATTGAAATAATGGTTTAGGAGTTCGAATGAACTCCTTCTTTGAAATAGAGAGGTGTTCCACATGTCTTACCAAGATTTAAAAGAGTGTAAAATCATCACGGCCTTTATTACCCCTTTCCATGAGGATGGTTCCATCAACTTTGATGCTATTCCAGCCTTGATTGAGCATTTGTTGGCCCATCACACAGATGGAATTCTTCTAGCTGGAACGACTGCTGAGAGTCCGACCTTGACTCACGATGAAGAGTTGGAACTCTTTGCGGCTGTGCAAAAGGTTGTCAATGGACGTGTTCCTTTGATTGCGGGTGTAGGGACCAATGACACACGTGACTCTATCGAGTTTGTCAAAGAGGTGGCTGTGTTCGGTGGATTTGCTGCAGGACTTGCAATCGTACCATACTATAACAAACCATCACAAGAAGGGATGTACCAGCACTTTAAAGCTATTGCGGATGCATCAGATTTACCTATTATCATTTATAACATTCCAGGCCGTGTGGTTGTCGAGTTGACTCCGGAGACCATGCTCCGCTTGGCTGACCATCCTAATATCATCGGTGTTAAAGAATGTACCAGCTTGGCAAATATGGCTTACTTGATTGAGCATAAGCCAGAAGAATTTTTGATTTATACAGGTGAAGATGGTGATGCTTTCCATGCTATGAATCTCGGTGCGGATGGGGTTATTTCTGTTGCCTCTCATACAAACGGGGATGAGATGCACGAGATGTTTACTGCCATTGCAGAAAGCGATATGGAAAAAGCGGCAGCTATTCAACGTAAATTCATTCCTAAGGTCAACGCCCTCTTCTCTTATCCAAGTCCTGCTCCAGTTAAGGCAGTCCTTAACTATATGGGATTTGAAGCTGGACCAACTCGTCTACCTCTAGTTCCAGCACCAGAAGAAGATGCCAAACGCATTATCAAGGTTGTCGTAGACGGCGACTACGAGGCCACAAAGGCAACCGTAACAGGAGTCTTAAGACCAGATTACTAATAAAGACAATAAAATCCATGACCGAACGATCATGGATTTTTCTTATTTTCCTAAACAGAATTGGCTAAAGAGTTGGGTAATGAGTTCATCTGGAGCAGCATCTCCAGTGATTTCTCCGAGAATTTCCCAAGTACGGGTCAAGTCAACTTGAAGCAAATCAACTGGCATCCCTAGTTCAAGACCTTCATTAACCGCTTGTAGGCTTTCAACTGCTTTTTCAATCAAGGAAATATGACGGGCATTTGACAAGTAAGTGGCATCTTGCTCAACCAAACCAGCATTTTCAAAGAAGAGGTTGTTGATTCTCTCTTCAATCTTATCGATATTTTGGTTTTTAAGGACTGAAATACGGATGACATCTTCAGGAAGTTCCGAAGTTTCAATCGCTTCAGTAAGATCAGTTTTATTAAGTAGAATAATGCGGTTGGTATCCTGACTGATTTCAAGAAGCTGTCTATCTTGTGATGTTAGTGGTTCACTAGCATTTAGCACTAGTAGTACCAGGTCAGCTTCCTTGAGGGCTTTTCTCGAACGCTCAACACCGATTTGTTCAACGATATCATCTGTTTCCCGGATACCAGCTGTATCAATCAATTTGAGAGGAACACCATTGATGTTGACGTATTCTTCAATGACATCGCGTGTGGTACCAGCGATGTCTGTTACGATGGCCTTATCTTCACGTAAGAGGTTGTTGAGAAGGCTGGATTTCCCAACGTTAGGACGCCCGATGATAGCAGTGGAAATTCCTTCACGAAGAATTTTACCACGACGAGCTGTTCTAAGGAGGTTGGTCAAGAGTTCTTCAAATTCCTTAGTCTTTTCTCGGACAACGGCAGTAGTGGCTTCCTCAACATCGTCATACTCAGGATAGTCAATATTGACCTCAACTTGCGCAAGTGTATTGAGGATTTCTTGCCGAGTATTGTTAATGAGATCAGAAAGAGAACCGTCCAATTGTTTGACGGCGATATTCATTGCCTTGTCAGTCTTAGCGCGGATGATGTCCATTACCGCCTCAGCTTGCGTTAAATCCACACGACCGTTTAAAAAGGCGCGCTTGGTAAATTCACCGGGTTCTGCCAACCGAGCTCCTTCACGGATAGCTAGCTGGAGAATTTCGTTAGTCACTGCAATCCCACCGTGGGTGTTAATCTCGATAATATCCTCACGAGTGAAGGTTTTGGGAGACTTCATAGCTCCAACCATAACCTCGTCCATGACCTTTCCTGTTTGAGGATCGACGATGTGTCCGTAGTTGAGAGTATGGCTAGCAACTTTGCTTAAGTCTTTTCCTTTAAAAATCTTTTGCGCAATGGCAAAACTGTCAGTTCCACTCAGGCGGACAATCCCAATAGCCCCTTCTCCAAGAGGTGTGGAGATAGCAGCAATGGTATCAAATTCACGTGTAATCATACTAATTCCTTTTGTGTTTCTTTTATAGGATATGGTATCCAAGCATCTCTTCAAATTGTAACAAAATTAGACTATTTCTTCAACGGATGCTACTTGGAGATTGAAAAAGCCTAAGCAATTCTGCTTAAGCTAGTTTATTTGGTGCGCATTTCACCTTGAGGAAAGTAGGTTCCTTCAGGCATGTCATTGATAATGACATGGACAGCAGACTGAGGGGCTCCAGTGTTACGAACAACAGCTTCTGTTACTTCCTTAGCAAGAGCTTTCTTTTGCTCGAGCGTGCGTCCTTCAAATAAATCGATGCGTACAAATGGCATAATAGCTTCCTCCACTAGTTTTTGATTTCTTCTATTTTACCACATTTTGCCGTTTAAAGCTTCAGAAAATTATGATATACTAGAATGTAGCAAAAATTTAGAAATGGACGTGAAATAGAAGCATGGCACAGTTGTATTATCGTTATGGGACCATGAACTCTGGTAAAACGATTGAGATTCTCAAGGTGGCCTATAACTATGAGGAGCAAGGAAAGGGAGTTGTGATTATGACTTCGGCTCTGGATACGCGTGACGGTGTCGGCTATGTATCTAGTCGGATTGGCATGAAACGCCCAGCCCTTGCGATTGAGGAAATGACGGATATCTTTGGCTATATCCGAGACTTACCTGAAAAACCTTACTGTGTGCTAGTCGATGAGGCTCAATTTCTCAAGCGTCACCATGTTTACGATCTAGCTCGTGTTGTTGATGAGCTAGACATACCTGTCATGGCTTTTGGTTTGAAAAATGATTTTCGAAATGAATTGTTCGAAGGTTCGAAATACCTCTTGCTCTTAGCAGACAAGATTGAAGAAATCAAGACCATTTGTCAGTATTGCAAGAAAAAGGCGACCATGGTATTACGAACTCAGGATGGACTGCCCGTTTATGATGGTGAGCAGATCCAAATCGGTGGAAATGAAACCTATATCTCGGTTTGCCGTAAACATTATTTTGCGCCTGAAATCAATAAGGAGAATGAAGAAAAATGAACATCTATGATCAACTACAAGCTGTAGAAGACCGTTATGAAGAATTAGGAGAATTGCTGAGTGACCCGGATGTCGTTTCAGACACCAAACGTTTTATGGAGCTTTCAAAAGAAGAGGCTTCTACTCGTGACACGGTAACAGCCTACCGTGAATACAAACAGGTCCTTCAGAATATCATTGATGCTGAAGAGATGATTAAAGAGTCTGGCGGAGATGTGGACTTGGAAGAAATGGCCAAGCAAGAACTCAAAGATGCCAAGTCTGAAAAAGAAGAGTATGAAGAAAAACTAAAAATATTGCTCCTTCCAAAAGATCCAAATGATGATAAGAACATCATCCTTGAAATCCGTGGAGCAGCTGGTGGAGACGAAGCAGCCCTCTTCGCTGGTGATCTTCTAACCATGTACCAAAAATATGCTGAAGCCCAAGGCTGGCGCTTTGAAGTCATGGAAGCTTCTATGAACGGTGTCGGTGGTTTCAAAGAAGTAGTTGCTATGGTTTCTGGTCAGTCTGTATACTCTAAACTCAAATATGAGTCTGGTGCCCACCGTGTGCAACGTGTCCCTGTGACAGAAAGCCAAGGCCGTGTACATACTTCGACAGCCACAGTTCTTGTCATGCCAGAAATCGAAGAAGTAGAATACGATATTGATCCAAAAGACCTTCGTGTTGACATCTACCACGCATCTGGTGCTGGTGGACAGAACGTCAACAAGGTTGCGACTGCTGTTCGTATCGTTCACTTGCCAACCAATATCAAGGTTGAAATGCAGGAAGAACGTACCCAGCAGAAAAACCGTGAGAAGGCCATGAAAATCATCCGTGCGCGTGTTGCTGATCATTTTGCGCAGATTGCTCAGGATGAACAAGACGCTGAGCGTAAGTCAACCATCGGTACTGGTGACCGTTCAGAACGAATCCGTACTTACAATTTCCCACAAAACCGTGTCACAGACCACCGTATTGGCTTAACCCTCCAAAAACTGGATACTATCTTATCTGGAAAATTGGACGAAGTTGTAGATGCCTTGGTGCTCTATGACCAAACACAAAAATTAGAAGAATTAAACAAATAATGAAATTAGCTCAATTATTTTCAGATTTTGAAGAAGAGTTGATAAGACAAGGAGAGGAAGCAGAAAGCCTCTCTTTTGTCTATCGTAGCCTAAAAAATCTCTCTTTCACAGACTTTGTCTTTGCCCTTCAGCAAGAGGTAACAGAAGAAGAAAAACAATTTGTAGAAGAAATTTTCCAGCAATTAGCAGCTCATAAACCTGCCCAGTACATCATTGGACAGGCAGATTTCTTTGGAATGCAGTTAAAAGTAGATGAGCGGGTTTTGATTCCTCGTCCAGAGACAGAGGAGTTGGTTGAGCTCATCCTGGCTGAAAATTCTGATGAAAATCTTAAGGTCTTGGATATCGGTACGGGAAGTGGTGCCATCGCCCTTGCTTTAGCAAAGAATCGTCCAGACTGGTCAGTGACAGCAGTTGATATTTCACAGGATGCACTAGATTTGGCAACTGAAAACGCTAAAGTTCAGAATTTCCAGATATTTTTTAAAAAATCTGATTGTTTTGCAGAAATTTCTGAAAAATATGATATAATTGTATCCAATCCACCCTATATCTCTCGTGAAGATGAGTCAGAGGTCGGTTTGAATGTTTTGCATTCAGAACCTCATCTAGCTCTCTTTGCAGATGAGGATGGCCTAGCTATTTACCGCAGAATTGTGGAAGATGCAAAAGACTATCTCAAAGATGGTGGTAAGATTTACCTTGAAATTGGATACAAGCAAGGTCAAAGTGTTCCTGCGCTTTTTAGGAAACATCTTCCTGAAAAACGAGTACGAACACTCAAGGACCAATTTGGTCAAGATAGGATGGTTGTAGCTGATGATGGACAGGATTAGACAAGAGTTGGAAAAGGGCGGAGCTGTTGTTTTGCCTACAGAGACAGTTTACGGTCTTTTTGCTAAGGCCTTAGATGAAAAAGCTGTCGACCATGTTTACCAACTCAAACGTCGTCCTAGAGAAAAGGCGCTCAATCTTAATGTCGCTTCTCTAGAGGACATCTTGCACTTTTCAAAGAATCAACCAACTTATCTAAAAAAGCTTGTGGAGAGCTTTTTACCAGGTCCCTTGACCATTATCCTCGAAGCCAATGACAATATTCCCTATTGGGTCAATTCTGGGCTTGCAACTGTTGGATTTCGGATGCCGAGTCACCCCATTACGCTTGATTTGATCCGAGAGACTGGTCCCTTGATTGGACCGTCTGCCAATATTTCAGGTCAGGCAAGTGGCGTGACCTTTCAGCAAATCCTTGAAGATTTTGACCAAGAGGTTCTGGGTCTGGAGGACGATGCTTTTCTAACTGGACTGGATTCAACTATTTTGGATTTGTCTGGAGATAAGGTGAAAATCTTACGCCAAGGGGCAATCAAGCGTGAAGATATTCTCGCTCAGTTGCCAGAGATTTCTTTTGAGGAGGAATGAGATGCTAAGAGATTTGCAAGAAACAGATGTGAAAGCTATATGTGAGATTAACCAAGAGACTTTGGGCTATACTTTTAGTCCAGAGGACACAGCTAGTCAACTAGCTAGACTATCTCAGGATTCACATCATTTCCTACTTGGTTATGAGGATGAAGCCAGCCATGTCCTACTTGGATATGTCCATGCTGAAGTTTATGAATCCCTCTATTCCAAAGCAGGATTTAATATCTTAGGCTTAGCGGTTTCACCTCAAGCACAAGGGCAAGGTATTGGTAAAAGCTTAATGCAAGGGTTGGAAGAAGAGGCAAAAAGACGGGGCTATGGGTTTATCCGCTTAAACTCTGCTGATCATCGTCTGGGTGCTCATGCATTTTATGAAAAAGTTGGTTATACTTGTGATAAAGTGCAAAAACGGTTTATTCGCATCTTTTAGTTTATTTTGTAAAAACAAACTAAAGGACCAGTCACACTATAAAGGAGAAGACCTATGATTTTTGACAAAGATGATTTTAAAGCATACGATGCTGATCTCTGGAATGCTATTGCCAAAGAAGAAGAACGCCAACAAAACAACATTGAGTTAATTGCTTCGGAAAACGTTGTTTCCAAGGCTGTAATGGCTGCTCAAGGGTCTATCTTGACCAACAAATATGCCGAGGGTTACCCAGGACGCCGTTATTATGGTGGAACTGATGTAGTAGACGTAGTAGAGACTCTTGCTATTGAACGCGCGAAAGAAATTTTCGGTGCTAAATTTGCTAATGTCCAACCACACTCAGGAAGCCAAGCCAACTGCGCGGCTTACATGGCCTTGATTGAGCCAGGTGATACGGTCATGGGGATGGATTTGGCAGCAGGTGGACACTTGACCCACGGAGCTTCTGTCAGTTTCTCTGGTCAAACCTACAACTTTGTTTCTTATAGTGTGGATCCTGAAACGGAACTTTTGGACTTTGATGCTATCTTGAAACAAGCCCAAGAAGTAAAACCAAAATTGATCGTAGCTGGTGCTTCAGCCTATTCTCAAATTATCGACTTCTCAAAATTCCGTGAAATTGCAGATGCTGTTGGTGCTAAACTCATGGTCGATATGGCCCATATCGCTGGTTTGGTTGCGGCTGGTCTTCACCCAAGTCCAGTACCATACGCTCATATCACCACAACAACGACCCACAAAACCCTTCGTGGTCCTCGTGGTGGTTTAATTTTGACTAATGATGAGGAACTTGCTAAGAAGATCAATTCAGCTATTTTCCCAGGTATTCAGGGCGGTCCATTGGAGCATGTTGTTGCGGCTAAAGCTGTTTCCTTCAAAGAAGTTTTAGATCCAGCCTTCAAGGAATATGCAGCAAATGTTATCAAGAACAGTAAAGCTATGGTTGAAGTCTTCTTGCAAGACCCTGATTTCCGTATCATTTCTGGCGGGACTGAAAACCATCTCTTCCTAGTGGATGTCACTAAGGTTGTAGAGAACGGAAAAGTTGCTCAAAACTTGCTGGACGAAGTCAATATTACCCTAAATAAAAACTCAATTCCATACGAAACCTTGTCACCATTCAAGACAAGTGGGATTCGTATCGGATCTGCAGCCATCACTGCACGTGGATTTGGTGAAGAAGAAAGCCGTAAAGTGGCTGAACTCATCATTAAAACCCTTAAGAATGCAGAAAATGAAGCTGTCTTAGAAGAAGTGAGAAGTGAAGTCAAAGCGTTGACAGATGCCTTCCCACTATACGAGGACTAATACTTTTATGGACATTTATATTAAGAAAGCTATTATCCATCAGTTCAGCCCAGATGATACCGAGTTGTTCCTAGCGGATAAGTTTCTCAATATCACTCCAAAAATTGAAGAATACCTGCGCAAGAAAATCGAACGTGTGTATTCAGATGAAGCCAAGACTGGGATTTTCGAAGAAGAAAATCCCTTCTTCAATCACATCACGGATGATTTGTTGGAGACATCAGTAACACTGGCTAATCTTTGGAAAGAGGAGTTCAGCATTTCTGAAAACCTCAAGACCAATGACTTGGTTTTTGTGCAGTTTTCTAAAGAAGGCGTTGAACATTTCGCTTTCTTGCGAATTGCCCTGCGTGAGACCTTGACCCACCTCGGTGGAGAGGTTGATAATCCAATCAAGCTGACTCAGAATAACCTGCCTGGATTTGGAACGGGAGCTGACGAGGCCTTGGTGGTCAATCTTCAAAGTCGCAAGTACCATCTCATCGAAAAACGAATCAAGTATAATGGGACTTTCTTGAATTATTTTTCAGATAATCTCTTAAGTGTTGCTCCTAAGATTTCACCAAAGAAATCCATCAAGGAGCTGGAAAAAACGGCTCAGAGAATCGCAGAGTCCTTTAATACAGATGATTTTCAATTTCAATCCAAGGTTAAATCAGCAATTTTCAACAATCTAGAAGAAAGCAATGAACTGTCACCTGAAAAATTGGCTAACGACCTTTTTGATAACAACTTGACAGCTCGATTGAGCTTTATTGACCAAGTCAAAGAGACCGTACCAGAACCAGTCCAGTTTGATGAAATTGATGCTAGTCGTCAGCTTAAGAAATTTGAAAACCAAAAACTTTCCTTGTCAAACGGAATCGAACTTATCGTTCCCAATAATGTTTACCAAGACGCAGAATCGGTCGAGTTTATTCAAAATGACAATGGAACCTATTCTATCTTAATCAAAAATATCGAGGATATTCAAAGTAAATAATGTTTAAATTACTACGAAGAGTGCTAGTGCTAGCAGTCTTCCTTTTCGCTGTCTATAAAGTCTATCATATCCATCAAGATGTGAAGCAAGTCATGACCTACCAACCCATGGTTCGAGAAATCCTCAGTGAAAGAGATACTCCAGCCAATGAAGAGCTTGTGCTCGCCATGATTTATACCGAAACGAAAGGAAAAGAAGGCGATGTCATGCAGTCTAGCGAGTCTGCTAGCGGTACCACAAATACTATCAATGACAATGTGACGAGCATTCGTCAGGGAATTCAGACATTGACTGATAATCTCTATCTAGCTCAGGAAAAGGGCGTTGATGTCTGGACAGCCGTGCAAGCCTATAATTTTGGTCCCGCTTATATCGATTTTATCGCTCAAAATGGCAAGGAAAATACTCTAGCATTAGCCAAACAATATTCTCGTGAAACGGTCGCTCCAATTCTTGGAAATACCACTGGGAAGACCTACACCTATATCAACCCGATTTCTATCTTTCACGGAGCAGAACTCTATGTAAATGGTGGAAACTATTACTATTCTAGACAGGTACAATTCAACCTTTATATCATGAAATTCTTTAATTTCTTCTAAACATCTGGTTTTGCCAGGTGTTTTTCGCTATAAGTTTTCTTTAAGATTGTTTTATTACCCTAGAAAGGTAAAGGAGGGAATATCCCATGAGAAAGAAATTCTTTCTAACAAGTGCTGCAGTATTGTGGGCCGCAACAGCTATGACGAGTGTCCACGCAGCAACAGATGTTCAAAAAGTAATCGATGAAACCTATGTACAACCTGAATATGTTCTAGGTTCTTCTCTATCTGAAGACCAGAAAAATCAAACTCTTAGCAAACTAGGCTATGACGCATCAAAAGACACCAAAGATATCAAAACGATGACACCTGATGTCTATTCGAAAATTATGAATGTGGCTAATGATGCTAGTCTACAGCTCTATTCGTCAGCCAAGATTCAAAAGCTGGGTGATAAGTCGCCTCTAGAAGTCAAGATTGAAACGCCTGAAAATATCACCAAGGTGACGCAGGATATGTACCGCAACGCAGCAGTGACGCTGGGAGTGGAGCATGCCAGAATCACAGTTGCAGCTCCTATTCCAGTTACAGGAGAGAGCGCCCTAGCAGGGATTTACTACTCGTTAGAGGCCAATGGTGCCAAAGTACCGCAAGCCAATAAAGACTTGGCTCAAGAGGAGCTAAAAGCCTTATCAGATATCAATGCTGAAAACAAGGACAAATCAGGCTATGATGCCAATAAACTCAATGTCGCTTTGGCAGATATCAAGACAGGAATCGCAAAAGCAAAAGAAGCCAAAGGTAATTTGACAGAAGAAGATGTCCGCAAAATCGTTGAAGACACGCTGAAAAACTACAAACTCGATCAGGTTATAACAGGAAACCAGGTCAATATCATCATCAATTTTGCACTTAACCTCTCGAAGAGTGACATTTTGAACAATGCTGATTTCACTAAAACCCTAAATGACCTCAAGCAAAGCATTGTCTCTCAAGCTGGAGATAGTTTTAAAAATATCAACCTCAACTTTGATGCCAATAAAGCGCTAGAAGACGGGGGCAACTTCTTTAGCTCCCTTTGGCAAGCCATTGTCAACTTCTTCAAGAGTTTTGGTGCTTAGGTCATTTCATGATATAATAGATGGTAACAGAAATGTTGCCGTCTTTTTTTGTCGGCCGATAGAAAGTGAAAAATATGCTAAAGAAAAATGATATTGTAGAAGTTGAAGTTGTTGATTTGACCCATGAAGGTGCTGGTGTTGCTAAGGTGGATGGTTTGGTTTTCTTTGTAGAAAATGCTCTACCAACTGAGAAAATCCTCATGCGAGTCCTTAAGGTCAATAAAAAGATTGGATATGGAAAAGTTGAAGAATACCTTACTCACTCTCCGCATCGTAACAAAGACCTTGATCTGGCTTATCTGCGTTCAGGTATCGCTGATTTGGGGCATCTTGCCTATCCAGAACAGCTCAAGTTTAAAACCAAGCAAGTCAGAGATAGCCTCTACAAGATTGCTGGCATTACCGATGTGGAGGTTGCTGAAACGCTTGGTATGGAACATCCAGTCAAGTACCGAAATAAGGCGCAGGTGCCCGTTCGTCGAGTGAATGGTGTCTTGGAAACTGGGTTTTTCCGTAAAAATTCGCACGACCTCATGCCCCTTGAAGATTTCTTTATCCAGGATCCTGTCATTGACCAAGTCGTAGTAGCTCTCCGCGATTTGCTCCGTCGTTATGATTTGAAACCTTATGATGAAAAGGAACAGTCTGGCTTGATTCGAAATCTTGTGGTGCGTCGTGGTCACTATTCAGGGCAAATCATGGTGATTTTGGTAACAACTCGTCCGAAAGTTTTTCGTGTTGAGCAGTTGATTGAACAAGTTATCAAGCAGTTTCCAGAGATTGTGTCTGTCATGCAAAATATCAACGACCAGAATACCAATGCGATTTTTGGCAAGGACTGGCGCACTCTTTACGGTCAAGATTACATTACCGATCAGATGTTGGGGAATGACTTCCAAATCGCTGGACCAGCCTTTTACCAGGTCAATACTCAAATGGCTGAGAAACTTTATCAAACAGCTATTGACTTTGCGGAGTTAAGAGAAGATGACGTGGTCATTGATGCTTATTCAGGAATTGGAACCATTGGATTGTCCGTTGCGAAGCATGTCAAAGAAGTCTACGGTGTTGAAGTGATTCCAGAAGCGGTTGAGAACAGCCAGAAAAATGCTGCATTAAATAATATCACAAATGCCCACTATGTCTGTGACACAGCAGAGAATGCCATGAAGAACTGGCTCAAAGAAGGTATTCAACCAACCGTTATCTTGGTTGATCCTCCACGCAAGGGCTTGACCGAAAGCTTTATCAAAGCAAGCGCTCAAACAGGAGCAGACCGCATTGCTTATATTTCATGCAATGTCGCAACCATGTCGCGTGATATCAAACTCTACCAAGAGTTGGGATATGAATTGAAGAAAGTCCAGCCGGTGGATCTATTTCCGCAGACGCATCACGTGGAGTGTGTAGTGTTGCTACAACGAAAAAAAGGGTGAAAATCCTTGATTTTAAGCTATTTTACAAGCATTTTGTCTTTGTAGATAAAGGCAATTTTGACGTCAAAAAAGTCCTAAAAAGGCACATAGATGTATATGTATTTGTAGATGTCGTTTGCGCATCGGAAAAATGAATACAACAATAAATATTTATCTAAAGAGAGAACAATTGTATATTGTTCTCCTTTTTTTATTTTCAGGAGGGAAAATGACAAAAGAATTACAATCATCACGCTATATTGTCATTTCATTTTTAGTACGTGAAATGGGAATTGACATTGTTGAAGCCATCTCTCTTATGGTTGAATTAGAAAAAAGTGGCTTTGTTCGCTTGGAATCAAGTGGAGATTTAATACTCAAAGAACTTGGAGGAGCGCTATGAAACGAATTACCGCAAATCAATACCAAACTTCAGAACGGTATTATAAATTACCTAAAATTCTTTTTGAGGATGAGAAATATATGGATATGAAATTAGAAGTAAAGGTGGCTTATTCTATTTTAAAAGATCGTTTAGAATTATCTCTTAGTCGTGGTTGGATAGATGAAGAAGGGGAGGTTTATTTAGTATTTTCTAATTCTAAACTGATGAGGCTGTTAGGTTGTTCGAAGTCAAAACTACTATCAATCAAAAAAACTCTTAAAGAATATGACTTAATTGATGAAGTTCAACAGTCTTCAAGTGAGAAAGGAAGACTAGCTAATAAGATTTATTTAGGGGAGTTGTCTTCTACCCCAGTAGGTAATTCAAACAGGCCTAGTGTTAAAAAAAGACTAGGGCAGGTTGAAAATGAAACAACCCCCGTCTCACATTCAGCCCCTAGTGAGACTGAAGTTAGTGAGACTAAATATAGTGAGACTGATTCTTTATTTATTGAGGACGAGGAGGAGAGGTATACTCAACCTATCTTGAAAAGAAAAGTAGAAAAGGTCACAAAATATGATCGAGATTATATTTGGGGATTGGTACAGGATCAATTTAGACGAGAGGGTTTTTCTGAAACAGCCAGTGATATAGCTATGACTGATTTTGAGAGAATCTATCAGTATGCTCTTGACAATGTTCGCTTTGTTAGACGAGCGGAAGTACTTGCTGAATTTGTGTTTAACGGCTTGTATTCCGTTTGGAATAATCGTGTTAGAAAAGGAGGTGGTTAAAATGTCGCCAATCGAGTGGATATTAGTTATGCTCATTGTCATTTCAAGTGGAGTGACAGTTCTGACAATGATAGTCGATAAGAAAGGGGTGATCAAGAAATGAGATTTATTGATTTATTTTCAGGTATCGGTGGCTTTCGACTTGGAATGGAAAGTGTCGGACACGAGTGTATTGGATTTTGTGAGATTGATAAATTTGCTAGAGAATCTTATAAGTCCATTTTTCAAACGGAAGGAGAAATAGAATTTCATGACATACGAGATGTTTCAGATGACGAATTTAAAAAACTTAGAGGGAAAGTCGATGTCATCTGTGGGGGATTCCCTTGTCAAGCATTTTCAATCGCAGGAAGACGATTGGGATTTGAAGATACTAGAGGAACTTTGTTCTTTGAAATTGCTCGGGCGGCCAAACAAATCCAACCACGTTTTCTTTTTCTTGAAAATGTTAAAGGCCTACTCAATCACGATAAGGGACGGACGTTCACCACAATCCTTACCACACTTGATGAGTTGGGGTTTGATGTTGAGTGGCAGGTGCTTAACAGTAAGGATTTTGGCGTTCCCCAAAACAGAGAGAGGGTGTTTATTATCGGACATTCTAGAAAGAAAGGTACCCGACTCCTATTTCCTTTCAGACGAGAAGGTCAAGCAACTAACTCTGAGACTTTGAAAGCACTAGGAAATTTGAATCCATCAAAAAGTGGAATGAGTGGTAAAGTCTATTATTCAGAAGGTCTTGCGCCAACCTTAGTTCGTGGAAAAGGAGAAGGATTTAAAGTTGCGATTCCTTGTATGACACCAGACAGATTAGAAAAGAGACAAAATGGTAGACGTTTCAAGGATAATCAAGAGCCAATGTTTACTTTAAATACTCAGGATCGCCATGGTATTGTCGTTGTTGGAGATTTACCAACTAGCTTTAAGGAAACTGGTCGCGTCTATGGAAGTGAGGGGCTATCTCCAACACTGACTACGATGCAAGGTGGAGATAAAATCCCCAAAATACTGATTCCAGAACCAATCCAATTTCTAAAAGTCCGAGAGGCAACGAAAAAAGGATATGCTCAAGCAGAAATAGGAGATTCAATCAATTTGGAAAGACCAGGTTCTCAGTATCGTCGTGGTAGAGTTGGAAAAGGTATAGCGAATACGTTAACAACTAGTGGTCAAATGGGAGTAGTAGTGGCTAGCTATGAAGGAGAAGATAAGCAAGTTTACCATGTTGCTGGTATTTTAATAAATGGACAATTTTACCGTCTGAGGATACGACGAATCACTCCTAAAGAGTGTTTTCGATTGCAGGGTTTTCCTGATTGGGCTTTTGAAGCTGCTAGAAAAGTCTCTAGTAATAGTCAGCTTTATAAACAAGCTGGTAATAGTGTAACCGTTCCTGTGATTGCCGCAATCGCAAAGAAATTTAAAGAAATAGAGGAAAAAGATGAAAGCATTAAATAAAGAATCAATACTAGATTGTGATGAATTAGAAACAGAATTACATGATGCAGAAATCAGACAGCTGGATGAACAAATAATTTTGATGCCCAATTATCCATGTGAGTTTGAGGTGACATTTTTAGATGATTACCATAAAAAACACAACTACCCCCTATTTTATGAATCCTATCTTCAAAACATTATGGAATTCCTTGAAAGTCAGGATATAAAGAACGGAGCCGATGCCTTTGTAGATGATCATCAAAATCTTGTTTTTGTTTTATATGGACAAGGCTATCGAGCCGAGGGAAAAGAGGGAATACTTACAACCCAAGTAACTGTAAAAGCTTATGATGAAGACAAGCAACCGATTAACTTCGCAAATTTATTAGATTCCTTAATCGTATCAGAATATCAAATGGAACCGAATCTTTGGGAGGTATCCCATGATTGATCTCTATCTAAGTAAAAATAGCCATAGAAATCAACTTCTTTTGGATTTCTTTCAAAAGTATGGCATAGAGGTCATTCCTCATTCTATTTCTGAAATGACAAAGGACAAATTAATTGAAATGATGAGCTATTCTTCAGATTGTTTTGAGTTTTTATCTCCCAATTTATTGCGATTTAAGAACCGTGACAATCTAAGATTAACGGATTTCATCGAGATGATATTAAAAAATCCTGAACTAACCATCAGACTTCCTCTTGCGGTTTCAAATAAGCGAGTTTATCCAAATCTGAATCTGGAGGAGGCTAGAGCTTTATTGCCAAGAGATACGAAACAATTGATTTACATGGCACAAACACATTATTTATCAAGTTAAAGGAGAAGCAATATGGCTGAACGATTTTGGGAGAACTTGTCCATTATTTTGGCTGAAAGAAATATCAGCTGGATTGAGTTAACCAGAAAAATGTTTGCGGGAGAGTTTCACTATCCAAGTGAATTGAATCGTTTGTATCAAAAGATTCGTCACTACAAGATGGAACAACGAATGCCTCAAAGTCCATGGGTAGAAAGGATTGTGCAGGTATTAGATTTAGATTATGAAGATTTATTTCGGAGGTAACTATGAAAAGAATAATTCCAGTTTATATATTCCAACAAGTAAATGTCCTATTGGTATCTCTATACTTACTGAAATTTCTTTGTATCGGTGAGTTAACTATACTAGAGATTCTCTATGGTGCGTCACTCATTTCTTTTTTATGGATGTATGGCCAACGCAAACAAGCTCATAAGGTCAATATGAAATCTAGGATGAAATGGCTTGGTATTGGATTCATTAGCCTACTGATTATAAGTCTATGTTTTAGCCTAATCCATGCTCAAGGAACCACGAATCAAGCAAACTTAATTGGACTTCAACATCAAGTTCCTTGGTTTTCATTTTTATTGTTCTTAATCAATGCGAGTATGGTTGAAGAATTTCTGTATAGAGAAATTATATGGAATTTGGTGAGAAAATTAGATATCAGAATTGCGTTGACAAGTGTTTTATTTGCCTTAGCACATCATCCTGGAACCATTCTAGCTTGGTGTTTATATGTTTCATTGGGAATGTTTATAGGGATGGTGCGCTATAAATCGGACTTATGGGGCAGTATGGGTCTACATTTGGTGTGGAACCTACTAGTTTATAGTTTGCTGCTTGTTTAGACAACGTTAGATTTTCAAAGGGAAATGAAATGCTAACGTTATGTAACAATGTTAGTCTTTTATTTCAAACTCTTTGATGAATATGAATTTAGCTCGACAGAAAAATAAGAAATGTGATAAAAATTTCAACTACTCTTATCTATAATAAAGCTACCTGTTCTTTGAAAATTGAATCCACTCCGTCTTGATTAGCGTGCCTGTGTAAGTAGGGACTGAGAGTATTTCCCTGTGAAGGGCAACTGGCACAAGACGTGTGTGAGAATTTTCTAACAGACACGGAGTTTATCGTTACCAGACTTAAACGATGCGACAAACTAGATAAAGGAGTTAATCATGAAGGTAGTAAACTTGTATGATTTGAAACAAATGGGAAATAAAGGTGGTTGTACCATCCAATTGATTCATCACTTTCCTTTTGGTATGGGCTTAGGACATCTCAAAAAAGACTACATTGAATTTAAACGTGTTGGTATCTTTGATGGGAAAGCAGTAGAAGTTACTCTTCGAGAACCTTATTCGAGAGATCTACTGCAGGTTGTCAAGTCGATTAAGCAACGTCAGAAATTGATAGCTTATCGTTATAAAGAAGGAAAGCTGCTATTTGTTAAGAAGGAGGCCTCAGATGTCCTCTGAACAACAGGAACGAATGGCAGTTCAATATGCTGAGCGTAGTCTTTTATTTACTGTAAAAAGTCTTTTAAAGATTCTAGAATGGTCTAGACGCCAAGTTTTAGCACAAGATTCCGCCTATAAGATAGGGGTACAGAAATTAGAAGAATTGCTACAATCTCCTTATTCGATTGATACGATTAATCTGAAAAAAGATTTTTTAGACAAACCAATTGATATAGAGAAATTTAAAGCTTTTTTAGAAAAAGAAGAGATTCCTTTAGCCATCGCTTGGCAAGGGGATTCTCTACATTTCTACACGAAAGACCGTTCGATTCTGGACAATCATTTAGACCATCTGTTAGAAAAAATGGTTAATGATCCGGAGAAATTAGCTGATTTTACCATGGATAAGTCATTAGACGATGCAATTGATGAGGCTAAATCCCAAATTACCTTTAGACAAGAAGGGGCCGTCAAACAGAAAGAGATGGTGAGATGATGTACAGTGGAAAGAAATTCCTACTATTCTCACTGTTAGGCATCTTACTAGGCTATCTTTTTCATCGTTTGACGCTTTTGTATGATTCCTATACTGGAAATAGCTTAGATAAATGGACTCATCTTCTGATGGAGGGTCAAGATGAAGTTCTTCAGTCGCCATGGAATGTTTCTTTTACTGGAAAATCAAGTGCTTTTTTTCTACTAGGCTTTGTGATGATGTTGCTGGTTTATCTCTATCTAGAGACTGGTAAAAAACAATACCGAGAAGGGGTAGAATACGGGAGCGCCCGTTTTGGAACTCTAAAAGAAAAGAAGATCTTTTACGGTAAGGAATTTTCTCATGATACGATTTTAGCACAAGATGTTCGTTTGACATTATTAGATAAAAAACCACCCCAATATGATAGAAATAAGAATATTGCGGTGATCGGAGGTTCAGGAAGTGGGAAGACCTTTCGCTTTGTAAAACCTAATCTGATTCAGATGAACAGTTCTAATATTGTCGTGGATCCTAAAGATCACTTAGCTGAGAAAACAGGCAAACTCTTTTTAGAACATGGCTACCAAGTAAAGGTGTTAGATTTAGTCAATATGAAGAACTCAGATGGCTTCAATCCTTTTCGCTATATAGAGACAGAAAATGATTTGAATCGCATGCTGACGGTTTATTTTAATAACACCAAAGGCTCTGGCTCTCGTAGTGATCCATTTTGGGATGAAGCTTCTATGACTTTGGTACGAGCTTTAGCCTCTTACTTGGTCGATTTCTATAATCCACCCAAAACAAGAGAACAGCTCATTGAAGAGAGTCGTTTGAGTCAAACAGAATACCAAAACTTGTTGAAACGTCAAAAAAAAGAAGTGGAAGAGCGAAAAAAACGAGGGCGTTATCCAAGTTTTGCTGAAATCTCAAAACTCATTAAACACTTATCCAAGGGTGAAAACCAAGAAAAAAGTGTCTTAGAAATTCTATTTGAAAATTATGCTAAAAAGTATGGAACTGAAAATTTTACCATGCGAAATTGGGCAGATTTTCAAAATTATAAGGATAAGACTCTGGATTCTGTTATAGCTGTAACCACTGCTAAATTTGCCCTCTTCAATATTCAAAGTGTCATGGATATGACCAAAAGAGATACCCTTGATATGAAGACATGGGGCAAGAAAAAATCAATGGTTTACTTAGTTATCCCAGATAATGATAGTACCTTTCGCTTTCTTTCAGCCCTCTTTTTTTCAACCGTATTTCAAACCCTAACAAGACAAGCAGATATTGATTTTAAGGGACAATTACCTCTTCATGTGAGAGTTTACTTAGATGAGTTCGCAAATATCGGAGAAATTCCAGATTTTGCTGAACAAACCTCAACAGTCCGTTCTCGAAATATGAGTCTCGTTCCTATTCTTCAAAATATTGCCCAACTTCAAGGGCTTTATAAAGAAAAAGAAGCTTGGAAAACCATTCTTGGAAATTGTGATAGCTTAGTCTACTTAGGTGGTAATGATGAAGATACCTTTAAATTTATGAGTGGCTTACTCGGTAAACAAACCATTGATGTTCGAAATACGAGTCGTTCCTTTGGCCAGACAGGTTCAGGATCCCTTTCTCATCAAAAGATTGCTCGTGATTTAATGACACCTGATGAAGTCGGAAATATGAAACGGCATGAATGCTTGGTTCGAATTGCTAATATGCCAGTCTTTAAAAGCAAAAAATACAATTCCACTAAGCATCCAAACTGGAAATACCTAGCCAATCAAGAAAGCGATGAACGGTGGTGGAACTATCAAATCAATCCTTTGAATCAAAGACAAGAAAATCATCTTGAAGGCCTTAGAATTCGTGATTTAACTTTTGAATCTAGTTTAAAATAAAAATAGAAAAGAGGAAATAGATGATTACGCATTTTAAAGGTTTTGTTTATGGAGTAGACGCAAGTGCTATGTTTGCACAAGCTATGTCTTTGTTACAGAAGGGATTGATTGCGGTTGGTGCCTTTCTCGTTGTTGTTGGGATTGTCAATCTTGCAACCAATATTAAAGATGGTGGACCAGGTGTTCGGAATGCCATTCTTGAAATTGTCGGTGGTGTTATGGTCGGGGCTGCTGGAGCCTTTGTAACTCAAATTTCAATTTAGGAGGATAAACAATGACATGAATCTTAGTTTAGTCTCACCCTTTGTTTACCTTGCATCTGAAAAAATATCAGCTGAAAATTTATTTGAAGGATTTAATGTGGATTTACAATCTACGGTAGATCTGATTAAATCTCTATCTAGCTACAATCCAACAGTTTGGACTTATATGTCTAGTATTACTAAAAGCGTCATGCAGCCTCTTGGAGTTGCGATTTTATCAGTTGTTCTCATCTTAGAATTTTCGAAGATGGCAAAGAAAATTGCTAACTCAGGAGGAGCGATGACCTTTGAAGCATTAGCGCCGATGTTGATTAGTTATATTATGGTCGCAGTTGTAATTACCAACACTACCGTGATTGTAGAAGCCATCATCGGGATTGCGAGTCACGCCATTGAGCAAGTGGCCTCGATTGTGGCTCACGGTGGGGCAAAGTATGATACCATCTCTGGATTAAAAGGGTCAGGATTTATTGGCAGGATGATTGTGGGCTTTTTCGCCCTCCTCATTTGGCTTGTTCGGATAGTAAGTGCTGCCATGGTTAATCTTTTGGTATCTATTCGATTTATTCAACTCTACCTTATGATTCCATTTGCCCCTCTTACGATTCCAACATTTTTAAGTGATGAATGGAAGTCTATTGGTATTGGCTATTTAAAAAATATTATGGTCTATGCGGTACAAGGGGTTCTTATTTTTCTGATTGTTTCTCTTGTTCCTTTGTTTGAATCTGCTGGGAAAATAGCTGTTTCAAATGGTGCAGGAGTCTTGCAATCACTTGCGATTATGTTTGGTAGTTTGGTACAAGCTATCTTACTGATTATTGCCCTCGTTGGTTCTCAACGTACGGCTCGCTCAATCTTAGGTATGTAATTAGATAAAGGCTAGGAAGTGATTGCTTCTTAGCCTTTTTAGAAAGGAAAGTCATGAATACACGTGTCTTTAAAGACATCTCAAAATACCAACACAGGGCTTGGTTAGGTTTCACCACAAGACAAATCATTTTTGTTTTACCAGCCTTTATTGTCACAATTATTGTTTTGGGCTTGAATCTCTTTTTCTGGCAATTTGGAGATTGGTTTGTTTACGGTTTTGTGTTTGCCTTTACCATCCCCCTCATGCTTTTTGGAGTCTATAAACCCAATGATTTATATTTTGAACATTATTTGAAATACCGTCTTCATTTTGAATTAACGGTTCCCCTACGCACAATTACAGGAAAGAAAGGACCTGAACATGAAAAGAAAATCAAATACATTAAAGAAACAAAAAGCTTCAATGACTAATAAAAAGGAAGAAGTTAAAGGGAAAAAAGAGGAAGTATTACCCTCTACGGCGAATACCATTTCCTATCAAGCCCTCTATCAAAATGGTCTAATGCAGGTAAAAGAAGATTATTTCTCACAAAGCTACTTACTTGGGGATGTCAATTACCAAACCGTTGGTTTAGAAGATAAGGGGGCAATCATTGAGAAGTATTCTGATTTGATTAACTCCCTAGATGACCAAACCAACTTCCAATTGACCATCTTTAATAAAAGATTGAATTTAGAAAAGTTTAGACAAAGTGTTTTGTATGAGGAAAAAGAAGATGGATATGATACCTATCGTAAAGAATTGAATCGGATGATGAATCAGAATTTAGACAGTGGTGAAAATAATTTTTCAGCTGTGAAACTGATTAGCTTTGGTAGAAAGGATTCTAATCCCAAACAAGCCTATCGTTCCTTGTCTCAAATAGGAGAATATTTCAAGAGTGGTTTTTCAGAAATTGATGCACGTTTTGAATCCTTGGCTGGAGAAGAACGTGTCAACTTGTTGGCAGATATGCTTAGAGGAGAACACCATCTTCCTTTTTCTTACTGTGATTTAACGAGATCTGGTCAGACAACTCGTCACTTCATAGCACCTAATCTCTTAGATTTTAAAAACAAGAATTACCTACAAATTAATGACCGCTTATTGCAGATTGTCTATGTGAGAGACTACGGCATGGAATTAGGGGATCAGTTTATCAGAGATCTCATGCAAGGAGATTTGGAATTGATTGTGAGCCTTCATGCTCAAAGTTCGACCAAGGCAGATGCTATGAAGAAACTACGAACAAAGAAGACCTTGATGGAATCCCAAAAGATTGGGGAACAACAAAAACTAGCTCGTACAGGTATCTATTTGGAAAAAGTAGGCCATGTTTTAGAAAGCAATATCGATGAAGCTGAGGAACTCTTAAAAACCATGACAGAGACAGGAGATAAACTGTTTCAAACAGTCTTTTTGATTGGGGTCTTTGGTCAGGATGAAGAAGAACTCAAACAAGCTCTAGATACTATCCAACAAGTTGCCGGCTCAAATGACCTAATGATTGATAAACTACCATATATGCAAGAAGCAGCCTTTAATAGTTTGCTGCCATTTGGTTGTGATTTTTTAGAGGGAGTATCACGGAGTCTATTAACGTCCAATATAGCAGTGAACTCACCTTGGACTTCAGTAGATTTACAAGACCGTAGTGGGAAATATTACGGTATTAATCAAATCTCAAGCAATATTATTACCATTGATCGTAGCCTATTAAATACACCGTCTGGTCTGATTTTAGGGACATCTGGAGCTGGGAAAGGTATGGCAACCAAGCATGAAATTATCACGACCAAAATCAAGGAATCTGGTGAAAATACAGAAATTATCATCGTTGATCCAGAAGCGGAGTACAGTGTCATTGGACGAGCTTTTGGTGGAGAAATGATTGATATTGCGCCCGATTCCCAAACCTATCTCAATGTCCTTGACTTGTCTGAGGAAAATATGGATGAGGATCCTGTAAAGGTAAAATCAGAATTTCTTTTATCCTTTATCGGTAAGTTATTGGATAGAAAAATGGATGGGAGAGAAAAATCGATTATCGACCGAGTTACGAGACTCACTTATCAGTCATTTAAAGAGCCTTCTTTGGAAGAATGGGTCTTTGTCTTGAGCCAACAACCAGAAGAAGAAGCGCAGAATTTGGCACTTGATATGGAACTGTATGTCGAAGGTTCTCTTGATATTTTTTCTCATAAGACCAATATTCAGACAGGATCTAACTTCTTAATCTATAACGTTAAAAAGTTAGGAGATGAGCTGAAACAAATCGCTCTTATGGTAGTGTTTGATCAGATATGGAATCGTGTTGTTCGGAACCAAAAATTAGGGAAGAAGACCTGGATTTATTTTGATGAAATGCAACTTCTCTTATTAGATAAATATGCCAGTGATTTCTTCTTTAAATTGTGGAGTCGTGTCAGAAAATATGGAGCCAGTCCGACTGGGATAACCCAAAATGTCGAAACCTTATTGTTAGATCCAAATGGTAGACGGATTATTGCAAATAGTGAATTTATGATTCTCCTCAAGCAAGCAAAAAATGACCGAGAAGAATTGGTTCAACTCTTAGGATTGTCAAAAGAACTTGAAAAATACCTAGTCAATCCAGAAAAAGGTGCAGGACTGATAAAAGCTGGTTCCGTTGTAGTTCCCTTTAAAAATAAGATTCCTCAAGGTACTCAATTGTTTGATATCATGAGTACAGATCCTGATAAAATGGCTTCTAATTAAGGAGAAGGTAAATGAAGGATAAAAGAGAAATCATACGTGCCCGAAAGGCATTTAGAAGAAGTCTAAAAGATGAGAAGAAATTCTTGAAAAAAGGAAAGAAGGAGGTGAAGAAACAGAAAAAAAATTCCGCTGTACTGGATGAAAAAGCATGGAAAAAAGAGATAAAGGAAAAGCTGGAGGAGATGAGAGAAGCTTCAAAGGCTAGAGTAAAACAAGCAAATGAAGACTACAATCATATTCTTCAAAATAGTCCTCCATCTCTTTTAAATCGCAAAGAATTAAGAGACAGACGGTTGCCTCATGCTAGGAAACGATTGAAAATAGCCAAGAATCAATTTAAGGAAGCAAAGGTAGAAGCAAAAGAAGAAAGAAAAGAGAGTCGTAAAGAAAGAAAAAACAATCAAAAATTTTTCTACGGTCAGGAATCGAAACATAAATCTAATTTTTTCTTTCAAGGGAAGAGTTTAGAAGAATTAAAAGCTAAGAAAGAAGTCAAGGCCGCAAAAGAGAATCTAAAATCTACTAAACAAGCCTATAAGTCCAAAAAAGTCAGTAGGAAAGCCAAAACTTTTCTTTATGTTCTTGGACGTGAAGGTGGAGAGTTAGCTTCAGAAAATGAAGATTTAGAAGGTTATCACACACTTCAAGAGACAATTAGAAAAGGAAAACGCTACAGTCGCCTTTCTTATAACCTTGGAAAAGCTAGTGTCAAAACAGGACAAGCAACAGGTCGTTTTACCAAGAAAAGACTGACCAACACAAAAGAGCGATACCATCATTTTAAGGATGGAAAAGGATGGAAACTAGCGAAAGATAACCCAAGTTCTTTTAAAAATCGGTTTCGAAAATTAAAGAAACAAGGTCTTACAAGTGTCCGAAATATCTATCAAAAACTAAAAGCAGCCTTTTCCTTCTTTACATTTGCGGCTGGAAATCCTGTAACCTGGATAGTTGGAGGAATAGTCTTTCTTCTTTTACTTATAATGAGCTTCTTTTTAGGATTTTCATCTGCTAGTTTGATTCAACAAGATGAATTTGAATTAACAAAAGCTTATACCCACCTAACTTGGGAAGATACAGAACATACTCGCACAAATGACAAAGGAATTACTTATTACACAAAAGTTGATGATGTGATGGGGTATATGAACTTTAAATTCCATGACTATGAGTTACACAAACCAGTTCACTTATTTAGTTCAGAATCTTACAAGGATTATCTGTCTACTTTGTGGCATGATTTAAACGATGGGGATGATTTGAAATCCATGCAAGACCTCTATGAAACTCCTAAGTATAAACTATCGAAAGACGATCAAGAGGAAATAAAGGAACTAAAAGAAGAGGGTGTCTATGCTTCCATGCAGGAATTGGACAATCCATTTGAGGGGAAAAGCAACGAAGATAGTCTAACCATGACTTATCGTTATGGATACTATGATTTAGACGGAAAACCTACCCTTCAGGAGTACATTTTACTAGAAGCGAAGGCTCACCAAAGGATTGTCGCACCAATGGATGGTGTTGTATCTCTAGACGGAGATGATGTTATTCTCACTAACGGAAAAGGAGAGAATGAGAGTCGTTTAACCTTATATTCCATTCATAATGGCCGTGCGATTGAGGGGACAAGAGTTCTAACGGGTGATGTTATCGGTGAAACACCAGATGATACAGGTTTGAAAGTCTCCTATCAAAAGTATAAGAATAAGAAAGAAAAATTGGTGTATGTCAATCCGCAATTTTATTTCCCAAAAGTCATTCAACTTCAGACAACTATCTTACCTGCCATTGGTCAGTTTGGTGGGGATGAGTTTGAACGAGCAAAACATATTTATGAGTTTTTGAAATCTCAAGGGGCAAGTCCTCAAGCCATTGCGGCAATTTTAGGAAATTGGTCGGTAGAGTCTTCTATTAATCCTAAACGTGCTGAAGGGGATTATTTATCTCCTCCTGTTGGCGCTACCGATTCCTCTTGGGATGATGAAGCGTGGTTAGCGATTGGAGGTCCAGCCATTTATAGTGGGGCTTATCCTAATATTCTTCATAGAGGTTTGGGGTTAGGTCAATGGACAGATACTGCAGATGGTTCAACACGTCATACAGCTTTATTGAATTATGGACATATCAAAAATAAGAAGTGGTATGATTTAGACCTACAACTTGATTTTATGCTTCATGGGGATAGTCCTTACTATCAAAGTTGGTTAAAGGATTTCTTTAGAAATACGGGCAGTGCAGCCAATCTTGCCCAACTCTTCCTCACCTATTGGGAGGGAAATTCTGGTGACAAACTACTGGAAAGACAGACCAGAGCAACGGAATGGTATTACCAAATTGAAAAAGGCTTTAGCCAAACAAATGGGGGACAGGCTAAGAGTGACCCACAATCTCTTGAAGGTGTTCGTGGAGACTTGTATGAGCGTTCTGTTCCTGGTGGTGGAGATGGTATGGCCTATGCCTATGGACAATGTACATGGGGTGTTGCGGCTCGTATGAACCAGTTAGGATTAAAGCTAAAAGGTAGAAACGGAGAGAAGATTTCAATCATTAATACCATGGGAAATGGTCAAGACTGGGTTGCGACAGCTTCAAGTCTTGGTGGAGAAACGGGTTCCACACCAAAAGAAGGTGCCATTGTTTCTTTTGTAGGAGGTACACATGGGACACCAGCAGACTATGGTCATGTGGCTTTTGTAGAGAAGGTCTATGATGATGGTTCTTTCCTCGTGTCTGAAACAAACTATGGTGGCAACCCTAACTATACCTTTAGAAAAATCTCTCAAGCAGATAGTGCCATCAGTTTTGCCTATACGGTGAAATAAAGAAGTTGATACTTGAAATTTTAACAATTTTCAGGTAGAATAAATAGTGTAGATGAGTGGTCGGCTCATGGTCAATCTGATAGTAATCTTGGACATAAGGGCCAAGCGGTGGCGGACACCAGAACGAAATCCGATAGCAATCTTGGACGTAAGGGCCAAGCGGTGGCAGACACCAGAATAAACCGACTGACTAGGTGGCTTACAGACTCTGTAAACCACCTTTTTTGTGAGGAAAATATGGAAAATTCTAGAGATTATCGTAATCCAAATTACACCGAAAAAATAAAACTTCAGCGTTTTTTTACTCAGTTACAAATTGCGGCTTCTTTTTTTAAAGAACACTTTGTTGGCAAAATCATGTATTATGAAACGGAAATAGAAAGTGTTGAACTTCATTTTTCACCTACTAATTTCATGCACCTATGTGGTGTTGATTACCTAAAAGGTGCAGGCAGTTTCTTTGATGATTGTTTAAATAGACATGTCATAATTGATGAGTTGAAAATAAAAAAAGATGGAACCACGATGCAAAAGTTGCAAGTTTTAGGATCCATTGAGGAGTTATTGGGAAACCATGTTCATCTAACTGGTTCAGGACGTTATTTGTATTTGGAGTTTGATTATGCTCTACGTACAAGAAAACAGATACTAGCATTAACATTGAAAGAGACATCAAGGAAAATTGTTCCTCAATCTTTATTAGATTTGAAGAGAAAGACAGTATTTCCAAAAGGTCAAAAAGTAATTTCAATTTACTCAAAACATTTACAAACGTCGGAACTTTTTTATTATTTAAAAGATTAGTTTACATATCTTTTGTGGCATAAAACATATTTTATCATTATAAGGAGAACGCAGTTTTGGCTCGTTCTTTTTTTGTTGATGATATGCTCTAAACAACCTACACTAGATTGGATATGAAATAGTTTGTGATTACATAATTTATCTTCAGGGAAGTTATGGACATTATCTCAATTTCTGTTATGATAGACATCTCTAACAATTTCCGTTATAACAGACATTGACTTACAAAGTATTTCTTTTCTGAACATATTAGCGTTATAATATAAATGCAGTGTTACACTGTAGAATATTAAGAAAATAGGATACTGTAGGTTTAAAATAAATGTGTAAGATAAATAGTTGGATTAGTAAAAGTTTCAAGTCTGATAAGAACAATATTACATTTCATACAACTGAATGTATATATTTTATAAGAGAGAGGGATGCTTGATTGGGGAAAATCATTCAAAATACAGTTATAAGGATTTTAATAAGAATGAAAGTGTGATATTTCTTTTTCATTAATCTTCTAAATGTATTAAAATCAAGCTTTCCACTTATGTATTCTGCTAATAAACTTCAATACATTTCAATAGATTTTCAAAATTTGGTGGGGATTTTTATTATACTTTGTACGAG